>JBJSWS010000142.1:0-5357 GCA_046085985.1 Actinomycetales bacterium | reverse complement strand
CATATTGGTGCCCAAAAAGGTGAGATTGCTGAGCGCATACTGCTTCCGGGTGATCCACTCCGAGCTAAATGGGTGGCTGAGAATTACTTTGAGAATGTAAAGCAATATAACTCGGTAAGAAATATGTTTGGTTACACCGGTACCTATAAAGGTGAACGCGTCTCGGTACAAGGCACCGGAATGGGTCTTCCATCTGCCTCAATTTATGTAACTGAATTATTCAATGATTACGATGTCCAAGTTGCGATTCGAATCGGAACCGCTGGCGGTATTCAAGATAAAACAAAGGTCGGCGATTTAATTCTTGCGATGACTGCTTCTACTGATTCCAATATCAACCGCAGATTTACTAATGGATTAGATTTCGCTCCGCACTGTGACTTCCATCTTCTGCAAGCCGCTTATGAAGCAAGTAAGAAATTTGAACGAGTCCATGTAGGTGGCGTTTCATCAATGGATTTTTTCTATGACGAAACTGATGCAGCTAAAAAACTACAAGCTCATGGTGTCTTAGCCCTTGAAATGGAAGCCAACCAGCTCTATTCAATTGCGGCGCGTAAGAATCGTCGCGCACTTGCGATTATGACAATCTCTGATCATGTCTTTACCCACGAAGCAATGGATTCGGATGCTCGCGAGCGCACCCTTAACGATATGGTCGAAGTTGGCTTACACGCGTTAATCCGCGGTTAAGGCATTACCAATCCGCCATCAACTGGCACAGTAATTCCGGTTACATAACTTGCTGCATCACTTACCAGCCAGACCAAGGTAGCGGCTAGCTCTTCTGGATCACCAAGACGACCCATTGGTGTTACTTGCTTTATATATTCAATTGATTCTGGCGGAAGTGAATCGCCCATCTCTGATGGAAATAGCCCAGGGGCAATTGCATTGACGCGAATCTTCTTTCGGGCGGTCCATTGTGAAGCCAAATCTTTAGTTAACCCAATTAGCCCAGCTTTGCTTGAAACATAAGCTGCTTGTGGCAAACCTTGCGGCTTAATACCCAAGATACTTGCGACATTAACAATTGCGCCACCTTCGGTATTTGCTTTGGCAAAGGCCTGTGCCATCCAATAAGAACCCATCAAATTTGTATCAAGAACTTGGCGAAATTGTTCAGGTGATTCTTTAGTTGCTGGAATCGCGTTAGCAATACCAGCGTTGTTGATCAAGATATCAACTTTGCCAAACTTCTCGATTGCAAATGCAATTAGCGTTTCACAATCGGCGGGGTTTGTGACATCAGTTTTCTTTGCAAAATACTTACGACCGGCAGCTTCTACAAGCTGGCCGGTCGTAGTTAATCTCTCTTCGCGACGTGCGCCAAGAATTAAATCTGCTCCCGCTTCTGCAAGCGCTTTAGCAAATGCGACTCCGAGTCCTGACGATGCTCCGGTAACAACTGCTACCTTGCCATCAAGTCGGAAGCGATCTAAAACGCTCACATCACAACTAACTAGTTAATTAGCGTGATTCTGCGCCGAACTCGTCTAGGCGAACTGCTTCACCTGAACCAGTTGACTCAAATGGTGTGTAGTCGTATTCATCGTAAGCGGCATAAACAGCTGCCATTGCTTCCTCAGTAGGTTCGACTCGAACATTGCGATAACGCGCAAGTCCGGTACCTGCTGGGATCAACTTACCGATAATGACGTTCTCCTTAAGTCCAAGTAATGGATCGCTTCGTTCAGATAACGCCGCATCGGTTAGGACACGAGTTGTTTCCTGGAATGAAGCTGCTGATAACCAAGACTCAGTTGCAAGTGATGCCTTGGTAATACCCATAAGTTCTGGACGACCAGATGCAGCCTTGCCACCTTTCTGCACCGCTTCACGGTTTGCAGACTGGAAGCGAAGTTGATCAACCAACTCACCTGGGAGTAGGTCTGAATCACCTGGCTCAAGGACAGTAATACGACGGAGCATCTGCTTAACGATAATTTCTATGTGCTTATCGTGAATGCTTACGCCCTGTGAACGATAAACCTCTTGGATTTCATTTACCAAGTGAGTTTGAGTTGCACGTGGACCAAGAATTCGCAGAACTTGCTTTGGATCAATTGCTCCGACAACCATTTGTTGTCCAACAGAAACCTTTGTTCCATCTTCAACAAGTAGTTTCTGACGTCGAGTAATTGGATAAGCAACTGCTTCGCCACCATCTTCTGGGGTAACGATGATCTTCTTGCCCTTTGAATCTTCCAAGAAGGAGACAACGCCAGCTGCTTCTGCAATTGGTGCAACACCCTTTGGCGTACGTGCTTCGAAGAGCTCAACAACACGAGGTAGACCATGAGTGATATCACCAGATGCAGTAGCTGCACCACCGGTGTGGAAGGTACGCATTGTTAACTGGGTACCAGGTTCACCGATTGATTGCGCTGCGATAATTCCAACAGCTTCGCCAACATCAACTAGCTTGCCAGTTGCCATTGAGCGGCCGTAACACTTGGCACATAGACCAACTTTGGAATCGCAAGTCATAACGGAGCGAACCTTTACTTCGCCAACGCCAGCTGCAACAAGTTCATCGATTACTCGATCACCAAGATCAGTACCAGCTGCAACAACTGTCTTGCCATCGGCAAGCACATCTTCTGCAGTAATACGTCCATAAATTGCAGTCTCAACATGGTCATCGCGAGTTAATTTGCCATTGACTACATCGGCAATCTTTAGCGCAAGACCGCGATCGGTTCCGCAATCTTCTTCGCGGATAATCACATCTTGTGCAACGTCGCAGAGACGTCGAGTTAAGTAACCAGCATCTGCAGTACGGAGCGCGGTATCGGCAAGACCCTTACGTGCACCGTGGGTAGAGATGAAGTACTCGAGTACTGAGAGACCTTCACGGAAGTTAGATTTAATCGGACGCGGAATAATTTCGCCCTTTGGATTAGCAACCAGACCACGCATACCCGCAATCTGACGGATCTGCATCATATTTCCACGCGCACCGGAGTAAACCATCATCCAAACTGGATTGGTTCGTGGGAAGTTATCTTCCATCTCCTTTGCAACATCGTTAGTTGCTTGGGTCCAGATTTCGATTAGTTCCTGACGACGCTCGTCATCAGTAATCAAACCAAGATCGTATTGAGATTGAACCTTTTCGGCCTTCTCTTCGTATCCAGCAAGAATCGCATTCTTACGATCTGGGGTAACAACATCGACGATACCGATAGTTGCGCCAGCGCGAGTTGCCCAACGGAAACCAAGATCCTTTAGATCATCGAGAGTTTTAGCAACGACAACCTTTGGGAAACCTTCAGCCAAATTATCAACGATTGAACCGAGCGCCTTCTTTGTTAATTCTTTATCGAAGTAAGGGAAAGCTTCAGGTAGAACTTCGTTGAAGATTGCGCGACCAAGAGTGGTCTCTTTGGTTACGAATTCGCCATTGATATTTACGCGAATCTTAATTTTCGCTTGTACCGATAACGTCTTCTGCTCGTAAGCCATCAGCGCTTCTGCGATGGATGCAAAGCTGCGGCCATCACCAAGTTGATTCTCGCGATCTGAAGTTAAGAAATAAAGACCAAGGACCATGTCCTGAGTCGGAGCAGTAAGCGGACGACCGGAAGCAGGAGACAAGATGTTATTTGAAGATAACATCAAGATACGTGCTTCAGCTTGTGCTTCTGCTGATAGTGGTACGTGAACCGCCATCTGGTCACCATCGAAGTCTGCGTTAAATGCAGTACAAACAAGTGGGTGAATTTGAATTGCCTTACCTTCGATCAATTGCGGTTCGAAAGCTTGGATACCAAGACGGTGCAAGGTTGGTGCGCGGTTAAGTAGAACTGGGTGTTCTGCAATAACTTCTTCTAGAACATCCCAAACTACTGAACGAGAACGCTCGACCATACGCTTTGCGCTCTTAATATTTTGTGCATGGTTCAAATCAACTAAGCGCTTCATTACGAATGGCTTAAATAATTCGAGCGCCATCTGCTTTGGCAGACCGCACTGATGCAACTTGAGCTGAGGACCGACAACAATTACCGAACGACCAGAGTAATCAACGCGCTTTCCGAGCAAGTTCTGACGGAAACGTCCCTGCTTACCTTTAAGCATGTCAGAAAGTGACTTAAGTGCGCGGTGTCCTGGACCAGGAACTGGGCGACCACGACTTCCGTTATCAAATAGCGCATCTACAGCTTCCTGCAACATACGCTTTTCATTGTTAACGATAATTTCTGGTGCACCAAGATCAACCAATCGCTTCAAACGATTGTTACGGTTGATAACGCGGCGATACAAATCATTTAGATCGCTAGTTGCGAATCGGCCACCATCTAGCTGAACCATCGGACGTAGATCTGGTGGAATCACCGGAACGCAATCCAAGACCATCGATGTTGGCTTGTTATTTGTATTTAAGAATGAGTTAACAACTTTCAATCGCTTAATCGCACGAGTCTTCTTCTGACCCTTGCCGTTTTCTGCGATATCAGTCAACTTGTCATATTCAGCTTGTAGATCAAAGGATTCCAAGCGCTTCTGAATTGCAGTTGCACCCATGTAGCCCTTGAAATAAATGCCGTAACGATCGCGCATTTCGCGATACAAGTTCTCGTCACCTTCAAGATCGCCAACTTTAAGATCTTTAAAACGCTTCCAGACTTCCTCGAGACGATCGAGTTCTTTCTGAGCACGTTCGCGGATTGACTTAAGTTCACGCTCTGCGGCCTCACGAACCTTGCGCTTTTGATCTGACTTTGCGCCTTCATCTTCAAGATCTGCAAGATCATTTTCTTGCTTCTCTTGGCGAGCGGCTAGATCAGCATCACGCTTGGTTTCGATCTTCTTACGATCGGAATTAACCCGCTTTTCTAATTTCGCTAAATCTTCTTCCCGAGCCTCTTTATCGACTTCGGTAATCATGTAAGCAGCGAAATAAATAACTTTCTCAAGATCTTTTGGTGCAAGATCTAGAAGATATCCAAGACGGGATGGAACACCTTTGAAGTACCAGATATGTGTAACTGGCGCTGCAAGTTCGATATGTCCCATGCGCTCGCGACGAACTTTGGCGCGGGTAACTTCGACGCCGCAACGTTCGCAGATAATTCCTTTGAAGCGAACACGCTTGTACTTACCGCAATAGCATTCCCAGTCGCGAGTAGGACCGAAGATCTTCTCATCAAAGAGTCCGTCCTTTTCTGGCTTAAGGGTTCGGTAGTTAATTGTCTCTGGCTTCTTTACTTCACCAAATGACCATTCGCGGATGTTCTCAGCAGATGCGAGACCAATCCTTAGCTCATCGAAAAAGTTGACGTCTAACATGTCTTATATCCCCCTGTCACACTTCTTCTACTGAGCTTGGTTCAACTCGTGACAAGTTAATT
>JBJSWS010000141.1:0-772 GCA_046085985.1 Actinomycetales bacterium | reverse complement strand
CCAGCTGCGCGAATTACTTTCTTGGTGTGTTCATTAACTTCGGTGCGATGTGCAGGATCTGGATGCAGGTTATTTGGGTAATAACCAAGTGCTGACATGGTGATCTTGCGCTTCTTTAATTCACCAACGATTTCATCGCATTGTCCTTGGGAGATGCCATCGACATCGATATGCGTGATGCCGGCATAACGACGGTTAGCACCGGCGCTCTTTGGCCAACAACAGACTTCGAGCATCTCAAAGCCTTGTGCGCTTGCCCAATCTGCGATGTCGTATAGCGGCACCTCTGGAAGTGGCGCGGTTAGTAGTCCGAGTTTCATTTCTATCTCCCTTCAACCTTGACCCAGCTCTGGGTCTTAGAACTTTTGGCGATTGCATCGGTGACGCGCAAACTAATCACGCCATCTTTGAAATTTGGATAGTCAAGCTTTCGATTGCTGCTTTCGATATCGGCATAAACGCGCTCGAAGAATGCGCGGAAAGTTTCGCCAAAACCTTCGATATGTCCACCTGGATAAAAAGCGTTCTTTGCCGCATCACTTGAGATGGTTGTCGGATCTTTTAGCGAGATTTCATTTGTCGTTCCACGATGTCCAATCCAAAGTTTCTCGGGTTCTACTGAGTCATAAGCGAGCGCTGATTGGGTACCGGAGATTTCCCAGGAGAGATTATTTTTTCTACCAGCACTTACTTGAGAGATTGAAAGTGTGCCACGCGCACCATTCTTATAACGAATTAAGACGCCGGCGGCATCATCAGAGCTCATCTTTAC
>JBJSWS010000140.1:0-1283 GCA_046085985.1 Actinomycetales bacterium | reverse complement strand
CAAAACAATATTCCTTAGATGCCCTTCCTAAAGTAGATGAGGAAGAAAAGTGAATCCAACTAATTATCTTTATCTATCTGCGATTCTCTTTTCAATCGGCGCAGTTGGTGTAGTTGTACGTCGAAATGCAATTGTGGTCTTTATGTGTATCGAACTGATGTTAAATGCCGCAAATCTTGCCTTTGTTACCTTTGCAAATATGGTTGGCAATCTCCAAGGTCAAGTAATGGCATTCTTTACGATGGTGGTCGCAGCTTGTGAAGTTGTAGTCGGATTAGCAATCATTGTGACTATCTATCGGTCTCGTCGATCTGCATCAGTGGATGATGCAAGTTTGTTGAGTCGATAATGAATACTTCAACTAACTTGGTTTACTTAATCGCGCTTCCACTATTTAGCTCTGCGATATTGATGCTCCTTGGGCGCAAGGCCGATAAGTGGGGACATATCTTTGCAACGTTAATCTCGGCAAGCTCATTCTTTGTAGGGCTCTCTGAGTTCTTTGCGATGCGATCGCGCGCCCCAGAATCGCGAGCGGTCACCCAGAAGCTATTTACCTGGATCTCTGTTGGAGATTTCCAAGTCGATGCTTCTTTATTACTTGATCAGTTATCTATTGCTTTCGTATTGCTGATTACCGGCGTTGGAACGCTGATACATATCTACTCAATTGCATATATGTCACACGATCGCGATCGCCGCAGATTCTTTGCATATTTGAATTTCTTTATCGCCGCAATGCTCCTTTTGGTACTTGGCGACTCTTATCTAAATCTTTATGTGGGCTGGGAAGGCGTTGGTCTTGCTTCTTACCTATTAATTGGATTCTGGAATCAGAAACCAGAATATGCAACTGCTGCGAAGAAAGCTTTCGTTATGAACCGCGTTGGTGACTTTGGTCTATCGATTGCAATCATGATTGGTTTTGCAACATTTGGCAGCATCTCTTTTGTAGGGATTGAAGAGAAGGTTGGCGGTGCAAATGAGACCGCGCTAACTGCGATGGGCTTGATGTTATTGCTCGCTGCAACCGGTAAATCTGCACAATTCCCATTACAGGCATGGCTCGGCGATGCGATGGCCGGCCCAACTCCAGTTTCAGCTTTGATCCACGCAGCGACAATGGTTACTGCCGGTGTCTATTTAATTACCCGCTCTAACTTCATCTTCGATAGCGCTCCGAATGCCCAGCTTGCAGTTGTAATTATCGGTGCAATCACGCTGCTCTTTGGTGCAATTATCGGTACCGCAAAAGATGACATTAAGAAAGCACTTGCCGCATC
>JBJSWS010000139.1:0-10398 GCA_046085985.1 Actinomycetales bacterium | reverse complement strand
GCTGCAATGTTATTAAGCGCCTCCCAAGCCATGCCTCCGGTCAGAGAACCATCACCAACTACCGCAACAACAGTCCTATCTTTAACACCTTGTACTTGAATACCGCGAGCAATTCCATCCGCCCAAGAGAGCGCGGTTGAGGCGTGAGAATTTTCGATAACGTCATGTCGACTCTCGCCGCGATTTGGATAGCCGGAGACGCCGCCTCTTTGTCGCAGTTTTTCAAAACCCGCTACCCTGCCGGTGAGAATCTTATGAACGTACGATTGATGACCGGTATCAAAAAGAACCACATCATGTGGCGACTGAAAAATTCTATGGACTGCGATAGTTAATTCAACGACTCCGAGATTTGGACCCAAGTGCCCACCTGACTTGGAAACTTTCTCAATTAAGAACTCGCGAATCTCTTGGGAAAGTTCAATCAGCTCTGTAGGACTCATACGAGATAAATCAGAGGGTGACGAGATGCGATCGAGGTATCTCATGACGCTAATGTTAACTAGAAATCAGCCAAGAAGTGATCTGAGGACATACTGCATGATTCCGCCGTGGCGATAATAGTCAGCTTCCCCTGGGGTATCGATACGCACTCTAGCCGTGAATTTCTTAGTGCCAGCAGTAACGGATACCGAAGCCGGTATCTTTCCATTATTTAATTCCGTAACACCAGTAATCTCAAAGGTCTCATCGCCAACTAATCCAAGAGATGCTGCAGTTTCGCCGTCATTAAATTGCAACGGAAGTACGCCCATTCCAATCAAGTTTGATCTATGAATTCTTTCAAAAGATTCTGCGATTACCGCTTTTACTCCAAGTAGCGCAGTTCCTTTTGCTGCCCAGTCTCGAGATGAGCCAGATCCATATTCTTTACCTGCCAAAATGATTAATGGAACTCCAGCATTCTGATATGCCATGGAAGCGTCGTAGATTGTCGTCTGTTCTCCACCGGTTAGGAAGTTCTTTGTAAAACCACCTTCGATACCATCTAGCAATAAATTCTTTAATCGAATATTTGCAAAAGTTCCCCGAATCATGACTTCGTGATTGCCTCGTCTTGATCCATAAGAATTGAAATCTGCTTTAGCAACTCCATGCTCTTGTAAATATTTACCAGCTGGCGAATCAGGTTTAATCGATCCGGCAGGTGAAATATGGTCGGTCGTAACCGAATCACCCAATTTTGCAAGGACTCGCGCACCTGAAATATCTGTAACCGGTTTTGGTTGTCGTGGCATGCCCTCGAAGTACGGAGGCTTTCTTACGTAAGTAGATTTTGTATCCCACTCAAAGATCTTTCCAGTTGGAGTATCAAGAGAAGTCCATCTTTGATCACCATCAAAGACGCTGGCATAGTCTTTTCGGAACATATCCGATGAGATTACTGAATCGATAACTTCCTGAATTTCCTTCGGCGTCGGCCAAATATCCTTTAGAAATACCTCGTTGCCGTTCTGATCCTTACCTAGAGAATCTCGCTCAAAGTCATGATCCATAGAACCGGCCAGAGCATAAGCCACCACAAGAGGAGGTGACGCCAGGTAATTCATCTTCACATCTGGACTAATTCGTCCCTCAAAATTTCTATTTCCGGAGAGAACTGCGGCGACTGCCAGATCATTATCGTTTACAACTTTGCTTACTTCTTGTGGCAAAGGTCCTGAATTTCCAATGCAAGTTACGCACCCATAGCCGACAAGATTGAATCCAAGTTTCTCTAAGTAAGGAGTTAGGCCGGCTTTATCGTAATAATTGGTTACGACCTTAGATCCAGGGGCGAGAGTTGTCTTTACCCAAGGCTTGCTTCTTAGATTCCGCTCAGCAGCTTTTTTAGCTAATAATCCGGCACCAATCATTACGCTCGGGTTAGATGTATTAGTACAAGAAGTAATGGACGCAATTACGACTGAACCGTTAGAAACTTTTCCTTCTCTTCCATTTACAGTGACTGGTATCTCATTACTACTTGAATTATCTGTTAGATAACCAGGCAGAGATTTGGCGAATGAATTTTTGGCATCAGTCAATGGAACGCGGTCCTGCGGACGTTTTGGACCGGCAATTGAAGGTACGACATCTGAAAGGTTCAGCTCTAGATGTTCGGAATATCGTGGGTTTGCATTTGGATCGTGCCAAATATTCTGTGATTTTGCGTATTTTTCTACCAGTTCAATCTGTTCTTTACTTCTTCCAGTTAACTCAAGATAGCGAAGAGTCTCTTCATCAATTGGGAAAATAGCTACCGTTGAACCATATTCTGGAGACATATTTCCAATTGTTGCTCGATTGGCCATTGGCAGCGCGCTGACGCCCGGTCCATAGAACTCAACGAATTTTCCGACTACTCCATGCTTACGAAGCATTTCGGTAATTGTTAATACCAAATCTGTTGCAGTAGTTCCGGCAGTTAATGAGCCATGTAGTTTGAATCCAACAACTCTCGGAATCAGCATTGAAACCGGCTGACCTAAGAGCGCTGCCTCAGCTTCAATACCGCCAACACCCCAACCAAGTACGCCCAAACCATTAACCATGGTTGTATGCGAATCGGTTCCTACAACTGTATCTGGATAGGCGCGTAAGGTTCCATTTACTTCACGAGTCATCACAACTCTTGCTAAATACTCAATGTTTACTTGATGGACGATTCCAGTTCCGGGTGGCACCACTTTGAATTCATCAAAGGCGGTCTGGCCCCACCGTAAGAATCTATATCGCTCCGTATTGCGCTGGTACTCGATATCGACATTTTCAGTAAATGATGAAGAAGTGCCGTAATTGTCAGCAATGACAGAGTGATCGATTACAAGTTCTGCAGGAGCAAGTGGATTAACTTTTGCAGGATCTCCACCAAGTTCGGCTAACGCCTCTCGCATGGTTGCAAGGTCCACGACACAAGGAACGCCCGTGAAATCTTGCATTATCACTCGAGCTGGAGTGAATTGAATTTCAGTATCAGGATTTGATTGCGGATTCCAGTTCGCCAAAGCTTTAATCTGCTCGGCGGTGATATTTGCGCCATCTTCCGTGCGAAGTAAATTCTCAAGAAGTATTTTGAGTGAGAACGGCAGGGTTGCTGAACCCTCTAGTTTGGTGAGATCGAAAATCTCATAACTTTTGCCTGCGACTTCAAGTTTTTTTCGGACATTAAAGGAATCTCTACTCACATCCCTATCCTAACTGGCGAGCACCAATAGCGAATAGATTGCGTAAGTCCTTACTTGATGAACCTCGCCACAAGTTCCATGTGTTGAGTCATTGGAAATAGGTCAAAAGCGCGTATTGCATCCAATTTGAACCCGTTAGATAAGAGGATGGCGGTATCTCTGGCTAAAGCCGCAGGATCGCAAGCCACATATATCAAACTCCTTGGAGCCAGTCGAACAATCTCTTGCAGAACTTTTGCACCTGCTCCAGTTCTTGGTGGATCTGCAATAACTACATCTGCTCTTACAAATTTGGCAAGAGCTTTTTCAACTCTCCCTTGAACCACTTCAACATTAAAGACTTCAGCAAAAACGCGTCTGGCATCTGTGATTGCTGAAGGTGATTCTTCAATCATCGTCACTCGACCTGGTGATCCAACAGCAGCTACAGCCCTTGCGGCGAATAGACCAACTCCGGAGTAAAGATCAAATACATGATCACCGTTCTGATACTTCGCAAAATCGAATACGACATCCGAAAGTAATTCCGGAGCCCTCTTGTGGCTCTGCCAAAAACTCTCTGGAGAAATCTCAAAGTCAAAACCACTTACCTCTTGTTTTACTAACTTGAAATTGTCACGTCCTTCAACGAAATAATTTGCATTTCCGCTGCTATCGACTATCGCATCAATCTTCTTGCCGGCTGGCGCCTTTAGCAAATTCAACTTTGCAAAATCGATATTGGCATCTGCTATCTCGCAAGAATCAATTTCAATCAGCTCATTACTTCTAGATTTGAATAAGCCAGCCTTTCGATCCGTACTGGAAGTAAATTCCATTCGGGTACGCCATCCAAATACTGGCAAGACTTCTTCTACTTTAATGGCTAGATCTAAAGATGCCAGGCGTCGAAATTGCTCTGCGATTATTTCTGACTTGAGTGTTCGCTGCCGCGCCGGATCAATATGTTGAAAATCGCAACCTCCACATCCGTCGCTCTTTGCGTATCTACATTTTGGTTTCACGCGATCTGGCGATTCATGCAAGACTTCTACAACATCTGCACGGGCGAAATTCTTTGTGACTCCAGTAATTTTTACATTGGCTTTCTCGCCAGGTATTGCATGGCGAACAAAAATTACTTGACCATCATGTCGGGCAACGCAATGACCTCCGTGCGCAATTGCTTGAATATCAACGATTACTTCCTCGCCAATATTCATTTATAAGCCTTTCTCGCATGGATTCGTTAGAGTCGCAACTAAGGTGTAAATTCTCTCATTGTGCACATCGTGATTATGGGATGCGGACGCGTCGGCTCTACTTTGGCAAGAGACTTTCAGAATTTGGGCCATTCCGTTGCCGTAATTGATCAAGATAGAGAAGCATTTCGAAGATTGGGTGCCGATTTTAATGGTCTAACTGTTGCCGGAATCGGATTTGATAGAGATACCTTGTTAGAAGCTGGCATTGAAAGAGCTGATGCATTTGCAGCTGTTTCAGATGGTGATAACTCAAATATTCTTGCTGCCAGAGTCGCCCGAGAAACTTACGGTGTTAAGAATGTTGTAGCAAGAATCTACGATCCAGGTAGAGCAGAAATTTATCAACGTTTAGGAATTCCGACAGTAGCAACCGTTCTCTGGACGACTGATCAAATCATGAGAAGGATACTTCCCTCCGGTGCAAAATCTGAATGGCAGGATGCATCTGGAAAGGTTCAGCTTTCAGAGGTTCACCTACATAGCGATTGGTATGGAAATCCGGTTTTCTCAATCGAAGAATTAACCAAGGCGCGTGTGGCTTTTATAACTCGGCTTGGTGAAGGATTAATTCCAGATGAACACACTGTTTTACAAGAGGGAGATGTGCTTTACGTTCTATCAAGCGAAACTGAGTTAACTCAAATTACGCAATCGCTATCCAATCCACCTAGGAGTAACCAGTGAAGATTGCGATTGCAGGAGCTGGAAATGCCGGCAGAGCGATAGCCAGAGAGTTGCTCGCTAATGGCCATCAAGTTCTACTAATTGATAAGAATCCAAAAGCTCTTAAAATGGAGAGCGTTCCGAACGCTGAGTGGCTTCTTGCGGATGCTTGTGAGATCACAACTCTAGATAAAGCAGGACTAGACCAATGTCAGGTTTTGGTGGCAGCAACTGGCGATGACAAAGTTAATCTTGTTGCTTCTCTCCTTGCAAAAACTGAATACGGAGTTCCGCGCGTTGTGGCCAGAGTTAATCATCCTAAGAATGAATGGCTCTTTGATTCTTCATGGGGAGTTGATGTTGCAGTCTCTACGCCAAGAATAATCGCTGCGCTCGTTGAAGAGGCAGTGAGCGTGGGAGATGTGGTCAGGCTATTCTCAATAAAATCTGGAGAGGCAAATCTTGTTGAGATTACGCTCCCAGATAATTCAAAGTGCATTGGAAAATCCGTTTCCGAAGTAATACTCCCCAAAGATGTTTCACTAGCTGCGCTAATTAGAGACCGACATGTAATTCCACCAAGTGCACATGAAGTCTTTGCGGCAGGCGATGAGTTGATATTTGTAGCATCTAGCGAGGCTGAACCGCTGATTAAAGGTTGTTTTGTAACTTCAAACTAATCTTTAGGATACAAATCCGCTCTTAACTTCGGACCGTTTTTTATAATCTGCCATGTTAGGTAAGCAGCCAAGAAGAAAAGTGGATATCCCATAGCTAGTCGAGCTGTACCTAAAGCATTTACATTGCCTGAGAGATAAAGTGGCAATTGCACAGCCAATCTGATTGCAAATAACCCGACCCAAATCCAAGTAGCTTTTATATATACAGATCGCCTTGCGAAATCCTGGCGCCATTTAAAATTTTCACCCAAGATTGGTCCTAGAACTAATCCAACTACTGGCCATCGCACCAGATTTGAAATTGTATATGCAACTCCATAAATGACATTTGTCCATAATCCAGGAAGATAGAAATCTTCTGCCTTACCGCTTCTATTTGCCAACCAAGCACAGAGGGCTACGCCGATAACACCCGAGATTGCATGTTGGATCGTCTCACGTCTAAACAATCTGATTAAAGTCACAACTAGAGAAAAGATTAAAGCGAGATAAGCGGACTCTCTGACATCTTGATTAAAATTAAATGCAACCAAGAAGATTAATGCAGGTAAGCCAGAGTCGATAAGTCCTTTCTTGCCTCCAAGGGCATTTAGAATCTTTTCCTTATCTTGATTTTCGTTCACTTTTTTCCTGTCGATCCAAATCCAGATTCACCACGCGGACTGCCCGGTAGTTCATCAACCTCGATAAATTCACCATGTTCAACCTTTTGAATTACAAGTTGGGCGATTCGTTCGCCTCTCTCGATCTTTATAGTTTGGGCAGAGTCGTGATTAATTAGTATTACTTGTAACTCACCGCGATAAGCAGCATCAACGGTTCCAGGAGCATTGACCATGCTCAAGCCTTCTTTTATCGCTCGACCGGATCTTGGGTGAACGAAAGCTGCGTATCCGGGCGGAATTGCAATGGCAATTCCTGTCGGCACGAGTTTGCGCTCCCCTGGCTTTAGTTCTGTATCAATCCGAGAATAAATATCTGCGCCGGCATCCCCTGGCTTTGCATAACTTGGAATAGGCAATTCTTTATCTAGACGGGTAATTAAAACTTTCATGGATTTATTTCTAACTCAGGTGATTTTCCATTCATCCCGAAGAGAGCTTCACGAAAACCTTCTGGTGCATTGTTAATGAAATGCTCAAGCGGTACAACTATAAAGATTGCGGCTGCCTCAACAGCTATCGGGCCATCTTCTGAGCCAATTCTGCCTTCGGCGCGACAGTAAATCTTTCGCCCATCTTGTCCCGTGATCTCTGCGGTTATGAATAGAGTTTTACCAACTTGTACCGGCATTAAGAATGAAGTTTCCAATTTTCCAGTAACAGCTGGTTCTCTAACCAGCCACATTAATTTTCCGAGGGCTTCATCAAAGGCGCAAGAAAGTAATCCACCATGCGCCAATCCAGGTGCTCCCTGGTGATGTTCAGTTACGACAAATTTTGCAGTTATTGTCATACCTTCACCCGAATAAGCAGTTAGATGTAAACCCGTTGGGTGAGATGCTCCACAACCAAAACAATCTTGATTGTGAGAGCCGAGTAACGATCCAGGAGCAGGTGCTTTTGGATGGCGCGCCGGAACTGATACGCCAGGAGGCGGCGTGATACTCAATCCACGAGACATGTCGCCAAGATTACCCTGAAATTGAAGTAATCTGACCGCCATGTCCAATTCAATTTACTCTGAAGTTATCTGGTGGCCGTTTCGGCTCTGGGTACTCTTCATATCATTGGATTTGGCATTAATTATCTCTGTGGGTGTTGCATTAACTGATTCTCAGATTCTTCTATTTAGTTTTCTCCTTGCAATATTAACTGTAATTCTGGCTTTCAAAACTAGATTAATAATTGATTATAAAGACAACCTATTAAGAGTAGGGCGGGCCAAATTGGAGAAAGAGTTTATGGGGAATGTAATAGAGTTAAGTGAATCCGAGTTCAAATTAGCCCGTAACTCGCAGAGTAATTTTCTGGCCTTACGGTTCTGGGTTAAAACTGGTATCAAAATCGAAATTAACGATAAGAGAGACCCTAATTTAAATTGGGTTATTAGCACTCGAAACAGCAGTGCACTTAAGCAAGCGCTTCGTAGTTAAGCGCAATCCTTGCAAACTGCCTTTGCGCCTTCGCCACGCGCTAGTTGGGTGTGGTGATGGACCAAGAAACATCGAGAACAGGTGAACTCATTTTCTTGACGCGGAACTACTCGAACTGCAAGCTCCTCACCAGAAAGATCTGCGCCAGGTAATTCAACGTTCTCTGGATCTTCTTCATCAACATCGATCTGCCCTGATTGTGCTTCTGCTCGTTTGGCTTTTAATTCTTCGATTGACTCCTCATGGAGCTCTTCATCCGTTTTTCGCGGCGTATCGTAATCCGTTGCCATTACCTCACCACCTCTCCTAAGTTCTCGGGCGGATAATGCCCAAGTCCCTTACGTATGTCCTGCCCAACCATCGGCGTGTCGGATTTATTCCGGATTATCTATCGATTTCTGAGAGTTCGAGCGTTTTTTCGATTCTTCCTGGCGCCATTTTGCGATGGCTCCGTGATTTCCAGAAATCAAAACCTCAGGAACAGAAAGTCCCCGCCAGGTTGCTGGCTTGGTGTAAACCGGATATTCCAATTGGCCAATTTCATTATGAGACTCTTCATTTAACGAATCCGGATTTCCAATTACGCCAGGTATCAGACGGGTAATTGCTTCGATAATTACTAACGCAGCCACTTCTCCCCCATTTAATACATAATCGCCAATCGAGATTTCACGAACTCTCACATTGGGGACTTCTCGATAAAAATCTGCTACTCGTGAATCTATTCCTTCATATCGGCCACAGACAAAAGTGATTTCTTCTGAATTGGCTAACTCTTCGGCTAAGCGTTGATTAAATTTCTCACCGCTTGGAGTCAAAATAATCAGATCTATAGTTCTATTGCTTGACGCTAATAATTCGTCGATTGCCTTGCCCCATGGTTCTGGAGACATAACCATGCCGGCACCGCCACCGTACGGAATATCGTCAACGCTTCGGTGAACTCCTTCTGCGTAATCTCGTAGATCAACGGTAGTAACTTCTAGTTGCTTGTTCTCAATAGCTTTACCGATTAGAGATAGTTTCAGTGGCGCGAAATACTCAGGAAATATCGAGATTGCCGTAATCTTCATATTAGGCCCTCATAGTTATCTATCACGATCTCGCCGTTCTCAAGATTTACTATCGGCACATGTTTCTTAACAAATGGCAGTAGGAACTCTTCTCCATTTGTAGTCTTGATAACCAAAGTATCTTGAGAAGGAAGTTCTAAAACATCAGTTACAGAACCCAGAATTGATCCACCCTCATTCTTTACTGTTAGACCCACTATTTCTGAGATATGAAAATCATCGCTAGATTCCCGTTGCTTAATATCAACATCAGCAAGCAAGATAGTGTTTCGTAAAGACTCTGCTTGATCACGATCATGTCTTCCCTTGAATGAGAGAAGAAATGTTCCATTGTGATTGCGTTGCGTTTCGATTTCTAGTGGTCCTAGTTCGCGTGGATCTGTGACGAGTACATTGCCCACAGCAAATCTCTCATCAGGATTATCTGTTCTAACCTCAATCGTGACTTCGCCGCGCAGACCATGTGCGCGACCTATTCGACCAACGACAAGTAACAACTAGCGAGCTTCGTCTGCCTCGATGAGATCTACGCGAACACTTCTACCGGCGAGTGCCGAAACTACGGTTCGAAGCGCCTTAGCAGTTCTTCCGTTGCGGCCAATTACTTTGCCGATGTCATCTGGGTGTACACGTACTTCTAACGTTGTGCCACGTCGACCATCGCGTTCTGTGATAACCACTTCTTCTGGGTTATCGACGATGCCCTTTACTAAATGTTCGAGAGCTTCCTCAATCATATTTACTCCGCAGGAGTTTCAGTTGTTGCTTCTGTAACTTCAGGAGCAGAAGCTTCTGCAACAACTTCATTCGTAACTTCCGCGCTGACTGCAGTCTCTTCAACAGGTGCTGAATCAACTGGCGCTGATTCAACTGGTGCAGATTCAACCGGTGCCGAATCAGAATTTGCCGTCTCTACAGGAGCACTCTTTGCTGCAAGCTTCTCAGCTGCTCGCTTCTTCATTGTCGTTGCGCCATCTTTTGGCTCATTCATTGCAGCTTTAACGGCAGCCTCATAAGCAACACGCTTATCGGCGCGCACTGGTAAAGTTTTTAGAGTTCCTTCGCCGCCTGCTACACCCTTGAATTTTTGCCAATCGCCAGTGATTTTTAATAGAGCTGTCACAGCTTCTGTCGGCTGAGCGCCTTGCTTTAACCAATGTTGTGCGCGATCTGAATTAACCTCGATAAGAGATGGATCTGAAGCCGGTGAATAACGGCCAATCTCTTCAATCTTCAAACCATTTCTCGCCTTGCGAGAATCTGCTACGACGATTCGGTAATGCGGCGTACGAATTTTTCCAAGACGTACCAATCTAATCTTTACGGCCACGTTGGGCTTTCTCCTTATTTAGTCGATCATTCCAAGAGCCACGAGTGGGATGCCATGGCAATTGCGAGTGAACTTTTCTTACGGGTGCCGGTCAAGAGGTAGAGGGCTCTTGAACAGGATGCTTATCCTGCCATGAGCCCGCCCAA
>JBJSWS010000138.1:0-7149 GCA_046085985.1 Actinomycetales bacterium | reverse complement strand
TGACTGGTAGCCAGGTAAATAATTATTCCAGAGAATGCAGCAAGATAAATCGCTGTTACATTCTCACTAAGAACTAGTGAAGTTCCCAGAGCTGCGCCACTGATACGTGCAATTGAATCAACTACCAATAACCAAATTGCTTTGCGACTCCATTTTCCGCTCTTTACTAAGAAGGCGACAGTATTTAATCCATCACTAAAAGCATGAACTAAGAGGGCAACGAAGACAGCGATACCAAGTGCGTTATCGATTGTGAATGAAATTCCGAGGGCAAGACCATCTAAGAAAACATGGCCTCCCATAGCAAGGGCGCCTAGACCGCCGGCCACATTCGAGTTATGTGAATGATCGTGGCCATAATCTGATTCGGCAGGTTCGTGCGATCCAAAGAATCTTTCGTAGAGATGCAGAGTTAAAAATCCACCGATAATCGCAACTGAAACTACGGGCGCACCTAAGAATTCACCGCTTCCCATCTCAAATACTTCAGGAAGGAGATCGAAGGAGACGAGTCCGAGCAATAACCCAGCTGCTAAACCAAGGACTAAATGAAGTCGATCTTTTGCACGGAGCGCCAAATAGCCGCCGGCAGTTGTGGCCAAAGCGGTTACGGCAGCGAGCAAAATTGCAAGATTCATAAAGGCGAGGTTATCAGTGGGTCCTAGATAAACTTAAGCCAATGCGCCCAGCTAATGCTGCGACCGGTGCGCACCGCCGACAGCCAGCCGGATGGAGATCACCATGGCCCAAGATCGTTTAGAAACAATCGTTAGTCTCGCTAAGCGGCGAGGATTTGTTTATCCCTCTTCTGAAATTTATGGCGGATTACGCGCCTCTTGGGATTACGGTCCACTTGGTGTGGAATTAAAAAACAATGTAAAGCGTCAATGGTGGAAATCGATGATTATCGAGCGCGATGATGTTGTTGGTATTGATTCCTGTGTAATTCTAGCTCGTGAAGTTTGGGAAGCTTCCGGCCACGTAGAAACCTTCACCGATCCATTAACAGAGTGCACTTCATGTCATAAAAGATATCGCGCAGACCATCTGGAAGAATCTTTTGAAGCAAAACATAAGCGTAAGCCTGCAAATTTTGAAGAAATCAATTGCCCAAATTGTGGCAACAAAGGCAAGTTCACAGCCCCAAAGCAATTTTCTGGATTATTAAAGACATACCTTGGACCAGTCGAAGATGAATCGGGATTGGCATATTTACGTCCTGAGACCGCGCAAGGTATTTTCATCAATTTCCAAAATGTTGCCACAACGGCAAGAAAGAAACCGCCATTTGGTATCGGTCAGATTGGTAAATCTTTTAGAAATGAAATTACACCGGGTAATTTCATATTTAGAACTCGCGAATTTGAACAGATGGAGATGGAGTTCTTTGTTGTGCCAGGTACCGATGAAGAATGGCATCAGAATTGGATAGATACTCGGCTAGCTTGGTACAAGAATTTAGGAATCAATCCAGAGCGCTTGCGATTATTTGAACATCCAAAAGAGAAGCTTTCACATTATTCAAAGCGGACCGTTGATATTGAGTACAAATTCGAATTTACTGGAACTGAGTGGGGCGAGCTTGAAGGAATCGCAAATCGCACTGATTTTGATTTGAAAGCGCACTCCGATAAATCTGGTAAAGATTTAAGCTGGTTTGATCAAGAAAGTAATGAACGTTGGTATCCATATGTAATTGAGCCTGCAGCCGGTGTAGATCGCTGCACATTAACTTTCCTTATGGACGCTTACACTGAAGATGAAGCTCCAAATGCAAAGGGAGAATTAGAAAAGCGCACAGTCCTACGGTTTGATCATCGATTAGCCCCAATAAAAATTGCAGTATTGCCGCTATCTAGAAATGCGGATTTATCTCCGAAGGCGCGTGATTTGGCAGCAAAGTTACGTAAATCCTGGAGCGTAGATTTTGATGATGCAGGTGCTATTGGTCGCCGTTATCGACGACAAGATGAAATCGGTACTCCATATTGCATCACCGTTGACTTTGAAACGTTGGACGATCATGCAGTAACAATCAGAGAGCGCGATTCGATGAAACAAGAACGCATTGGAATTGATCAGGTTGAGGCATGGCTAGCTCCACGGCTACTAGGTTGCTAAAGACGCAACCACTTCGACTTCGCACAAAGATTGGTGATGTCGATTTAACTACACCTGTCGTCTTGGCTCCAATGGCTGGAATTACCAATGCCGCTTTTCGATTACTTTGTAGAGAGCAAGGCGCCGGACTTTTTGTAAGTGAAATGGTTACGGCAAGAGCTCTAGTCGAAAGAAATGAAGAAACGCTGCGGATGATTGTTCCAGGCGAAGGCGAAAGTCCAAGATCCGTGCAACTTTATGCAACTGATCCAAGAGACTTAGCCGGTGCAGTATCGATGATTGGCAAAGAGAATCTTGCAGATCATATTGATTTAAATTTTGGATGTCCGGTACCAAAAGTAACTAGAAAAGGTGGTGGAGCAGCGCTTCCATATAAGCGACGATTATTTTCAGAATTAGTTTCTGCCGCAGTAGAAAATGCCAAACCATATGGAATTCCAGTTACTGTCAAGATGCGTGTGGGAATCGACAGTAATCATGAGACTTATCTTGATGCTGGAACAATCGCAGCAAATCTAGGAGTTGCTTGGGTTGCACTTCACGCTAGAACTGCTGAACAGTTTTATGAAGGTAAAGCAGACTGGAGCAAGATAAAGAACTTGGTAGAACATCTGAAACCAACAGGCGTTCCCGTTTTAGGAAATGGCGATATTTGGTCAGGCGCGGATGGTCTTCGAATGATGGAGGAGACTGGCTGCGCCGGAGTAGTAGTTGGTCGTGGCTGTCTTGGTCGACCATGGCTATTTGCTGACTTGGTTGGCGCATTTTCCGGAGAAAGTACTCGTTCAATGCCTACTCTCTTTCAAGTTCGAGATGTAATGCGACGTCATGCGCAACTACTTGCCGAATATTTTGAAAGCGAAGAACGTGCCTGCCGCGATCTTAGAAAACATATGGCTTGGTACCTGAAGGGTTTTAGAGTTGAAGGTGAGATTCGACCAAGACTCGGAATGGTTGCATCACTTAAAGAATTAGATGACTTACTTTCGCAATTGGTTGATCAGCCTTATCCAATAGAAATTGGCGATGCCCCGCGTGGTAGAAGATCACACGGGAGAAGCGTTTCACTTCCGCAAGGCTGGCTCGATGATCCAGAAGAACTTGTCACAGTGGATGGTCGAGATTCTGGGTCCGGTGGTTAATGTTTCTCTTTAAATTTTTTGGCAAGTTAATTACATTTTTAATTGTATTAGTGCTCGCGATACCAACTTTTGCTCTAGCTAGAACCTGGCTTGATGCAAATAACGAAAAGATAGAAGTTTCCGATGCAATTATTGTCATGGGAGCTGCTCAGCTAGATGGAACACCGGGTGCAATCCTGGAGGCAAGATTAGAAGAGGCCTTACGCATCTATAAAGAAGATTACGCCAATCAAATATTTACAGTGGGAGAAGGGGCGCCAGGTGATCGATTTACGGAAGCTGGCGCATCTCGAGAATGGCTCGGTCGAAAAGGCGTGCCGTGGCGCTCAGTTACTGCGATAAAAATTGGGCGAGATACATTCACAAGCATTGAGGCGCTAGCAAGAAATATTTCAACTGATAAGTATCAGAAGATAATTATTGTTACCGATCCTTATCATTGTTTACGTTCCAAAACTATGGCGCGTGATTTCGGTTTTTCTGCCAGTTGCTCTCCAGTTCAAACTGGCGAGGCAAGTTTAGATAAAGCAGGTTTTAGATATTTAGTAAGAGAAGCAAGCGCCTATTTGGCATATATAACGCTCGGTCGCAGAGGAATTCACATTAGTGACCACATTGCCTGGAAACTGTAGCCTTACTAACTATGGCGCTTCGCGAAGCAAATGAACATCCAGGATATGGAGATTTTGATCGCGAGCGTTTTCTTGATGAACCAGCTAAGCGTCGCGGCCGAACAGAGTTTGCCCGTGATCGAGCCAGAATCATTCATTCCTTTGCGCTTCGCCGATTAGCAGCAAAGACACAAGTAGCAGTTCCATGGGCAAATGACTTTCCACGAACCCGGCTTTCGCATTCTTTAGAGTGTGCACAAGTTGGTCGCGAATTAGGCGCTGCACTTGGCGCTGATCCAGATCTTATGGAAGGCGCTTGTCTTGCTCATGATTTAGGTCATCCGCCATTTGGTCACAACGGCGAACAAGCGCTAGCGCAAATTGCCGAATCATGCGGCGGCTTTGAGGGAAATGCTCAAAGTTTTAGATTACTTACGAGAATTGAAGCTAAAACAGTAGATGAAAAAGGAATCTCTGTTGGATTAAATCTAACTAGATCAATTTTGGATGCCGCAACGAAATATCCGTGGAGTTCGGCCACAAATTCCAAGAAGTTCGGTGTTTACCAAGATGATTTAGAGATTTTTGAATGGATGCGCACCAGCGCCAATGTAAATAAACCCTCGATGGAAGCTCAGATCATGGATTGGTCAGATGATGTCGCATATTCTGTCCATGATTTAGAAGATGCCCTCGTAACGGGACATATTGAACTATCAAAGATTAAGAATGACTTACCCCAGATTTATCAAGTGGCAAGGGGCGAATATCTTGGCGATTTGAGCGAAGCAGAAGCAGAGCAAGCTTTAGAAAATTTAACCTCGCTATCTTGCTGGCCTTCCGAATTTGATCGGAGCCATCGACAATTAGCTTTACTTAAAGATTTAACTAGCCAATTAATTGGCAGATTTGCCTCCGCAGCTGAACGGGAGACGCGTGCTCACTACGGAGAAGGTGATTTAACTCGATATCAAGCTGATCTATTAGTTCCAAGAGCGCAACGTGCTGAAGTTGCAATGCTTAAAGCCATGCCGGGTTATTACATTATTAGAGCGGAAAAATCGCAAGAGCTTTATCTAAAACAACGGGATTTACTAAAAGAACTAGTTAGCCTCGTGCTTGAGCGAGCTCCTAATTCACTGGAAAGTTTCTTCTTGCAAGAGTGGTATCGCGCCACATCCGAAAGTGAAAAATTACGCGTTGTAATTGACCAAATTGCCTCACTTACCGATCCTGGTGCATACGCTCTCTATCGGGAACTAACTGGCAAATCCCTTGATTAGCTATCTGAGGAATAGGATTTAGACATGTCTGGGCGAATCCGAGATACCGATGTTGCGTATGTTCGTGATCGATCTCCCATTGATGAAATTGTTGAGGAATATGTTCAACTGAAGAATGCTGGCGGTGGCCAGAAAAAAGGTCTCTGCCCATTTCATGATGAGAAAAGTCCTTCATTTCATGTAACACCCAGCAAGGGCTTCTTCCACTGTTTTGGTTGTCAGACCGGTGGTGATGTCATTGCTTTTGTTATGAAGATGGACCATTTAACATTTACTGAAACTGTCGAGAAATTAGCCGAACGCCTTGGATATCAACTTCATTATGAATCAGGCGGTCAGGCGGCTCCCAGCGGAAGACGATCGAGATTAGTTGCTGCAAATCAAGCCGCAGCAATCTTTTATCAAGAGCAGTTAAAGAATCCAGAAGCCGAATATGCGCGGGCATTTTTAGAAAAACGAGGTTTCGATAGCGCCGCTATTTCCAATTTTGGAGTTGGCTATGCGCCAAACGAATGGGATGCATTGACTAAAACGCTTCGTGGCAGCGGGTTCACAACAGAAGAGTTAAATATTGCAGGACTTAGCAAAGAAGGACAGCGGGGCCCAATAGATCGTTTTAGAAACCGGTTGATCTGGCCAATTCGTGATATTTCGGGGGATGTCGTCGGATTTGGCGCTCGTAAGTTGGCCAGCGATGAAGAAGATAATGGCCCTAAATATTTAAATACTCCAGAGACGCCAATATATAAGAAGAGCCAACTCTTATATGGACTTGATATGGCAAAGAAAGAGATTGCCAAGAAAAGACAAGTTGTAGTTGTTGAGGGATACACCGATGTTATGGCGGCACACCTTGCCGGGATTACAACGGCAGTCGCTACTTGTGGCACCGCATTTGGTGATGACCACATTCGGATTCTTCGTCGGCTTCTAATGGATGATGAAACGTTTAGAGGTGAAGTCATTTTCACTTTTGATGGTGATGCAGCAGGACAAAAAGCTGCGTTACGTGCATTTGAAGATGATCAGAAATTTGTCACTCAAACTTTTGTTGCGGTCGAACCCAATGGACTCGATCCATGCGATTTGCGACAACAAGGCGGGGATGCCGCAGTGAGAGATTTGATTGCGAGACGAGTTCCACTTTTTGAATTTGCAATTAAGACCGAGTTAAAAAAATACGACTTAACAAATTCAGAGGGTCGTGTTGGTGCATTAAGTGCTACTGCGCCACTCATTGGAAAGATTCGAGACGCTTCGCTTCGCCCTGAATATGTTAGAAATTTATCAGGCTGGCTCGGTATGGATGTTGAAGTTGTTACCGCAGCTGTTAAGAAGAGCTCTTCCAAACGAACTGAAAGTTCAGCCGAACAAAACTCAAATAACTGGCGTCCAGATCCAAATGAACCGCGCCTAGCTCTAGAGCGAGAGGTATTGAAAGTGCGATTACAGATGCCGGCGCTTGCGAGGCAATGGCGTGAAATCGAAACAAATGCTTTCTCTCACCCTGCTTATGAAAAATTACGACAGTACATTGATTTACAAACCGATTTGGAAGAAATCAATTTAGAAGCGGTTGAAAATGAAGACCTCAAGTCTTTTATGTTGGAACTTTCGGTAGAACCTATAAGAACAACTGGTGAGATTTCGGATAAATACGTCTCAAGCATTATGGCGCGATTAAATGAAGTGGCGCTCTCACGTTCGATTGCAGAGATTAAATCAACCCTGCAAAGACTTAATCCAGTAGAAAATGAAAAGGATTATGGCGAGATTTTTGCCCGGCTCGTAGAAATGGAGAGCCGTAGAAGAGGCCTTCGGGAATTGGCGTTCGGCGAAGGCTTGACCTAGAGTTTGCCCGCAATCCCCGATAGCTCAATCGGCAGAGCAGCCGGCTGTTAACCGGCAGGTTCTTGGTTCGAGTCCAAGTCGGGGAGCTTTTCATTTAGACTCACCTCTATGGCAATGGTCCGAATTCGCGTAGCTCTTCCT
>JBJSWS010000137.1:0-4919 GCA_046085985.1 Actinomycetales bacterium | reverse complement strand
CCAATTCTGGCCGAGCAGAATGTGGAAGAGCTCTTCCCTCTACCTGCCACTCTTGTTGGCGAAGGTGAATTGTTTATGCTCAAAGTAGTTGGCGATTCAATGGTTGACGCTGCAATCTGCGATGGCGATTATGTAGTTATACGTTCACAGAAAGATTGCATCAAAGGTGAGATTGTCGTAGCAATGATTGATGGAGAAGCAACAGTAAAAACTTTCTCCAAGAAGGATGGGCATATCTGGCTGCTTCCCGCAAACGATGCTTATTCTCCAATCAATGGTGACAATTGCGAGATTCTTGGAAAAGTAACCGCAGTACTTCGTTCAGTTCGCTAGATTCGTGGAGTGAAACTCCACCTGCCAGTACTTGATGAAATTCCCGGAATTGCCAAGATTTGGCGAGACTCGCTAGATCAGTCAAATGGCTGGCACCATTTTCGCAAGATGCAGATTGAAAAGATGGAGAATGATCCAACTGGTTATTTAGCATCCTTAGATGATTTAACTGGTGGCGATGATTTAACTCTGGAAGATGGCAGTATCGTAAAACGTTTACCTTCAGTTACAAGATTTATGTGGCAGGACGGTCCGGTCGGAGTAATTTCTTTTAGATGGCAACCAGGAACCCCAGAACTACCACCACATGTACTTGGACATATTGGTTATGAAACATTTCATTTTGCTCGTGGTAAAGGATATGCAACAAGCGCACTTAGCCAGGTACTTCAATTCCCGAGAGATCTAGAACTCCCCTATGTGGAGTTAACACCCGATAAAGAGAACTCGATCTCGCAGAGAGTCATTTTGGCCAATAGCGGCCATTTTATTGAGGAGTTTGCGAAGCCAGAATCGTCAGGCGGAGGACGTGGGTTTCGATACCGAATAACTCTCTAGTTTTGCAGCTAGCGCCGCGTCTACTCTGGCATTAATACGTGTTCCTAACTCGGTGTGCTCCAAATCTAAAATCTCGCCAGTTTCATGAACGCGATTGAGTAAGTCGCCTCGATTAAACGGTAGCAATACCGTGAGTTCAACTTTTGGCCGAGGCAGTGCTGCCTCAATCGCTTCAACTAATTTATTAATACCAGCACCGGTATGAACTGATATGGCAATTGCTGATGGTTCAACTCGTAACAAAGTTCTAATCGTTTCTGCATCTGCAACATCAGATTTATTAAGCGCAATAATCTCTGGGATGGCTTGGCCACCAATTTCACGGATCACTTCTCGGACGGCATTTATTTGACCGATCGGATCAGAGTTGGCTCCATCAACTACATGGACGATCAAATCTGCTCCGGAAACTTCTTCTAAAGTTGATTTAAAGGCATCAATCAATTCATGCGGTAGATGTCGCACAAACCCAACTGTGTCACTCAAAGTGTAAATACGACCGTCGTGAGTTTCTGCTTTTCTTACTGTGGGATCAAGGGTTGCAAAGAGGGCATTCTGTACTAGAACTCCTGCATCGGTTAAGCGATTCAATAATGAAGATTTTCCCGCATTTGTGTAGCCAGCAATCGCAACGGATGGAATTGAATTACGTTTTCTCTCTTGACGTTTGGTATCACGAGCAACCTTCATATCTGAAATTTCTCGACGCAGTTTTGCCATCTTGTCACGAATTCTTCGCCGGTCTATTTCAATTTTTGTTTCACCAGGTCCGCGACCACCGATTCCGCCCGCACGAGCTGCCTGTCGAGATAGAGATTCTCCCCAACCACGAAGCCTTGGCAACATGTAGCTCATTTGAGCTAATTCGACTTGTGCTTTACCTTCTTTACTCTTTGCATGTTGAGCGAAGATGTCAAGAATTAGTGCAGTTCGATCAACAACTTTTACTTTCACCTTATCTTCTAAATTTCGTAATTGGCCTGGGCTTAGTTCACCATCGCAGATAACGGTATCTGCACCAGTTGATTTAACAATTCCTTTCAGCTCGCTGACTTTCCCGGAGCCGATATATGTTGCAGGATCAGGTTTATCGCGACGCTGAATCAAAGCATCTAGCACTTGTGAACCTGCCGTTTCGGCAAGCGCAGCTAACTCTGCCATTGAATTATCAGCATCTTTACTGCTGCCGCTAGTCCAAACTCCCACAAGAATTACTCGCTCTAATCTTAATTTTCGATATTCCGCCTCGGAAATATCAGTTAACTCAGTTGATAAGCCAACCACGCGACGTAGTGCCGCACGATCATTTAAATCTCGCTGGGTGGAATCGGAAGAATCCGGAGAGAATTCATCAAAGCTCTCTGCAAGTTCGAAAGATTGAGATAGGAGCTCATCAATCTCTCTATCTCTTGGCTTACTCAAAGTAACGATCCAAGTCGACCTCTTTTAGTAGAACTGCTGGGCCAGTCAAGATCGCATTTGAGTGCGCATCTATTTCTACTTCTAAACGTCCCCCCGGTGGATTGATTACCCACTTGGCTGGAAGTTTCCTACCAGTTACTAATGTGGCTGCAAGAGCAACTGCACAGGTTCCAGTCCCACAAGATTTTGTCTCACCGACGCCTCGTTCGTGCACTCTCATTGCGAGTTCGCCATTTGGCTGCATTACAACAAATTCATAGTTGACGCCCTCGGGGAATTCAGACTCCGGATTAACAGCCGGCGAAGCTGCCAAATCTCCAACATCATTTAAGTCATCAACAAAAGAAACCGCGTGCGGATTTCCGATTTCAATTTTCTGAGCTGGCCAGGATTTCCCATTTGCGCTTACGCTAATTTCGCTTTCCATACTTGATATCTGCCCCATATTTACGGTGATATCGCCAACCGAAGGAACGCTTACAAACTTATTTCCATCCCTTGTAGAAATAGGAAAGATTCCCGAACCTTGATGTCCTCGATCAACAAGATACCTAGCCATCACCCGGATGCCGTTACCGCACATTTCGGCAATTGATCCGTCAGAATTCCTATAATCCATAAACCATTTATCGGATTTTTTAGTTATTCTGATCAGCCCATCAGAGCCGACTCCAGTTGTACGATCACAAATTCTCTTACAAATATCGGCAGTTATTTCTAATTGCTCCGTCGGATCAAAAATAAGCACGAAATCATTCTCTGTGCCGTGGCCATATGTACCCTGAATCATCACTTAGCCCCAAGGGTAGTTGAAAGAATCTGTTCGAGTTTTCCCTCGTGCGCAAGCCATTTAATTCGCGAATCTCGCGAGAACCACGTCTCTTGTCTGCGGGCATATTGCCGGGTAGCGCGTTTTGTATCCTCGCGAGCTTGCGCTTCCGAAATTTCTCCATCAAGAAATCTAATTATTTGTGAATAGCCAATCGCGGCTCTGGCGGTCTTACCATTTCGTAATCCATGATTCAGAAGAGTTCTTACTTCTTCGACAAAACCCGAATGCCACATATTTTCAACGCGTTCGTCAATTATCTCCTTGAGTTTTTCTCGATTCAGAGTTAATCCAAATTGCAATGCCATCGGATAACGCGAACTTTCTCCGCGAGGTAAATTCGCAGTAAATGGCTTCCCCGTTAACTCGATTACTTCAAGGGCGCGAACAACCCTTCTTACATTCTCTTTTGGAATTGCCGCTGCAGCCGCTGGATCCAATTTTTCTAGACGTTCATGTAGCGCCTTGCCACCAATTTCCTCTCCTAACCTTTGAATCTTCTCTCTAATCTCAAGATCTGTCTCTGGGAACGTTAAATCATCGAGTATCGATTTAACATAGAGACCAGTCCCGCCAACAACAACAACGGGCACCTCTTTACTCAATAAAGAATCGATACATTCTCTAGCTGCCACTTGATATCGAGCCACCGAAGCTTCTTCGGTAATCTCCAGAGTGTCGATTAAATGATGTGGGATTCCTTCACGATCTTCAACTGAGAGTTTTGCAGTTCCGATATCCATACCTTTGTACATCTGCATCGAATCTGCGTTAACAATCTCGGCGCCAATTTTCTTGGCCAATTCAATTGCTAATGCACTTTTACCGGTAGCTGTCGCCCCTACGATAAAAATTAGCGTCATTTAGCAAGAACACTTTTTAGTTGAGGCACTCCCAAAAAGATCCCGCTCTTTTCTGCCTCTGCCTTACGTGCGCTAAAAGCATCGCCGCCTCTGCTTTTCACGATCTTTCTTACTTCACCAAGAATGAAATGGGGTTTTGCATCTGAAATTTTTACTTCAGCTAGATCTCCCGGCCTTGCCTCATTGGGATCTAATGCAAAATGCACAAGCCGGAAATCCCTGCTCTTTCCTTGCGCTTTTCCATCATCGATATCTGAAATCAAGACCTCTAATTCTTTTCCAATCACCTGTTGATTAACTCGCAGTGAGATCGCGTTAAGGTGTTGATGCAGACGGTCATATCTCTCTGCAACAACTTCGTCTGGAATCTGGTCGGGCATTTGCGCCGCAGGTGTTCCGGGTCGTTTTGAGTATTTAAATGAGTAGACCGCTAAGAAATTGAATTCATCTGCAGCGTCGAGGGTTCTTTGGAAATCCTCTTCGGTTTCTCCTGGAAATCCGACAATTAGATCCGTAGTAATACTTGACTCTGGTATCGCTTGTCGAACCTTCTCGATAATTTTTCGATATCTATCGACTCGATATGACCTTCTCATCTCTTGCAAGATTCGATCAGAGCCAGATTGCAGCGGCATGTGCAAGTGCGGCATGACATTTGGAGTCTCTGCCATCGCAGCAATTACATCATCGGTGAAATCTCTAGGATGCGGTGACATAAATCTGACACGATCAAGTCCAGCTATCTCACCACACGCCCGCAGCAACTTCGCAAATGCTTCGCGATCGCCAAAATCAACTCCGTAAGCATTTACATTTTGACCAAGCAAAGTTATCTCTGTGACGCCTTGTTCTACCAAGGCTCTAACTTCACCCAAGATATCCTCAGAATGTCGATCTTTTTCCCGGCCGCGAAG
>JBJSWS010000136.1:0-1471 GCA_046085985.1 Actinomycetales bacterium | reverse complement strand
CGCGCCAAATTACATTCCAATGAAGTTCCGCAAGTTACCTTTGCAGATGTTGCCGGAGCCGACGAAGCAATTGAAGAATTTAAAGAGATTAAGGATTTCTTAGCCGATCCCAAGAAATATCAAGCCATTGGCGCAAAGATTCCAAAGGGCGTACTGCTCTTTGGCCCACCAGGAACTGGTAAAACATTATTAGCGCGCGCAGTTGCAGGTGAAGCAAAGGTTCCGTTTTATTCAATCTCTGGCTCTGATTTTGTTGAGATGTTTGTCGGCGTTGGTGCTTCGCGTGTTCGCGATCTCTTTAATCAAGCAAAACAAAATTCGCCATCAATTATTTTCGTCGATGAAATTGATGCAGTTGGTCGACATCGCGGCGCTGGTATGGGTGGCGGACACGATGAGCGCGAACAGACACTTAACCAGCTACTAGTTGAGATGGATGGTTTTGAACCGCACGATCAAGTTATTTTGATTGCCGCAACAAACCGACCAGATATTTTAGATCCAGCTCTGCTTCGCCCAGGACGTTTTGATCGTCAGATTGCACTTGATCGACCAGATGTAAAAGGTCGCGAGGCGATTATGAAAGTACATGCGAAAAATAAACCGTTAGAAAAAGAGATAGATCTGCTTGCTTTGGCACGTCGTACTCCAGGTTTTACTGGTGCAGATCTCGCAAACGTACTTAATGAGGCTGCGCTTTTAACGGCACGTCAGAATCGTAAATTAATTTCACGTGATGATATTGATGAGGCGATTGATCGAGTAATGGCTGGACCACAACGTAAGTCGCGCTTAATGAGTGAAGAAGAACGTCGCGTTACTGCGTATCACGAAGGTGGACATGCCCTGGTTGCACATGCACTTCCTCATACCGATCCAGTTCACAAGATTACGATCATGCCACGTGGCCATGCACTTGGTTACACAATGGTTCTTCCTGATGAAGATAAGTATTCAACAACGCGCAATCAGATGTTGGATCAATTGGCATACACAATGGGTGGTCGTGCTGCAGAAGAACTGGTCTTTCATGATCCAACCACTGGCGCTTCAAACGATATTGAAAAAGCAACAACGTTGGCACGTGCCATGGTTACTCAGTATGGAATGACCGAAAAACTTGGTGCAATCAAACTTGGCACCAGCGATTCAGCACCATTCTTAGGTCGAGATTACGGACATCAACGCGATTACTCAGAGGCGATTGCCAGCCAAGTAGATCAAGAGATTCGTGGCCTAATTGAGACCGCACATCAAGAGGCATATGAAATTCTGATTGAGAACCGTTCAATCCTGGATGCGCTTGTGGAAGAACTTCTTGAAAAAGAGACGCTTCATAAAGAAGAGATCGAAGTAATTTTTAAGCGAGTAGCTTCACGACCAAAACGCCCTGCCTGGACCGGATCATCGCTGCGCGAACCTTCTCGAATTCCACCGGTTCCAGTTAAAGTAAAAGAGCCAGAAGTTACAG
>JBJSWS010000135.1:0-656 GCA_046085985.1 Actinomycetales bacterium | reverse complement strand
CTCTTTGATATCTCTAGATTTACTGGATCGAGGCATCTAATGCATTCGCCGGTTGCAACTACATCAAATTCTCCAGTTGCTAGTACGCCTTCTGCAACTGATTCGATCTTCAAATCCAGTGCAAATGAGCCCTTTGGAACTGCAATCACATCAATGCCAATTGGCTCTTCTAATTCCAGGTTTAAGTGATACTCCTTCATCTCCCCAGCTCGGCGGGGCAATTCATGAGTATTGAATCGAAAAGCTTTCTTGCTCATTGCTTTGGAAAATTACTTATCTGAAAGTTGTGAGAGCACATCTTTATCAGTGCTTCCAGCAAGGCGCTCGCGTCCTCTGGTAATTGCTTCTTGAGTCTTATTTAGAATCACTTCAAGGGTTGCAAGGCGTGAATCTATGTACTCCTCGATCTCTTGGCGTTGCTCTGCAGCTTCCTGTCTTGCTTGAGTCAAAATCTGTTTCGCCTCTTCGCGCGCTTGTTGCATGATTGCAGTCTGTTCAATTAACTGAGCGGCCTCTTCGCGCGCCATCGCAACCATCTGCTCTGCCTGCAACCGACCTTCATCGACCACGCGATCTCGCTTGGCCAAAATAGATTCAGCTTTAGAGATCGTCTCAGGCAGCGCATCTTTTGCCTCATCCAAAATTCCCAAAATCTC
>JBJSWS010000134.1:0-661 GCA_046085985.1 Actinomycetales bacterium | reverse complement strand
AAAAACAGATTATGGAACAGCTGTTACATTTGAAAAATCACCTTATAAATATAGCGAATGCAAAGAAGCATGGAACGCATGGCAGGTAACAAACGAACCCGGTGGAAAGGGATTTTTTAATAATTGCGAATATGGCTTAGGACGTCGCATGATGGATTTACTAGTTGCAAAGCACGGTGGAATTTCCGGAATGCTTAATCTCTATAGCGAAGTTGGTAAAGGTGCAAACTTTGAAACTGCATTTGAAAAAGCACATGGTCTAACTTTGAAAGCTTTCTTTACTGAATCCGAGGCGTATCTGGATTCGCTTGGTTGGAAGAAGTAACCCTTAAACCAATAACAAATCTGTTATTTAGAGCGCAATTAGCCAACCGTTCACCTCTTTGTATAGACGATTAGCGAGCCGGGCTTTACCCTTTTGCCCTCCCTGGAGATTGATCTTGCAGGGGTCCTATAGGAAAGGTAGCTAAATGAAGAAGAAGTTAAAGCTTCTCGGACTAGCACTGGCATCAACTCTGATTGTTTCTGGCTGTAGCTCAAGCAGCGACAGCGCAGGTGGATCTGTAATCGTTGCGTATCAGAACGATATTGCAACTCTTGATCCGGCAATTGGATATGACTGGCAGAACTGGTCAATTATCAAATCGCTATTCAGCCGTCT
>JBJSWS010000133.1:0-5843 GCA_046085985.1 Actinomycetales bacterium | reverse complement strand
GCTAAGACTGAACCTTTGTCTTTTGATAGAACTTCTGTTAGATACGCGCTCTTCTTATCTCTTGGATGAAGCAGGTTATGGCGATCAACTTCTAGTCCATCTCTTCGTAATTCGTTCCAAGAAGTCACGCTCCAGACATTTGCCTGGATACTCCAATCATCTGCCAATAGTTTCTGCGCCTTCAATGCTGCATTTACCGCAACGCCAGATGCCAAAATATTTGCTCGTCTCTTCTTGCGACCCTTTTTGGCTGATTTTGCGTAGAGATAAATTCCTTTAAGTAATCCTGCTACATCCAGATTAGCTGGAGCTTCAGGTTGCAGATATGGCTCGTTATATACGGTTAAGTAATAGAAAATGTTCTCGCTATTTTCGCCATACATTCTACGAAGGCCATCTTTAACAATGTGGCCAACTTCGAAAGCAAAAGCTGGATCATAAGCAACTACTGCGGGATTGGTAGATGCTAGTAATTGAGAATGACCATCTTCATGTTGTAAACCTTCACCATTTAAAGTTGTACGGCCGGCAGTTGCTCCCATTACAAATCCACGCGCCATCTGATCTGCGGCAGCCCAGAATGCATCTCCGGTTCGTTGGAAGCCAAACATTGAGTAGAAGATATAAACCGGAATCATCGGTTCGTCATGTGTTGAGTAAGAAGTGCCAACTGCAGTAAATGAAGCGGTTGATCCTGCTTCATTAATTCCTTCATGAAGGATTACGCCAGATATTGATTCTTTATAACTTAGAACCAGTTCTCTATCTACCGCCGTGTACTGCTGGCCGTGAGGTGAATAAATCTTCATTGTTGGGAAGAGAGAATCCATTCCGAAGGTACGAGCCTCATCCGGGATGATTGGCACGATACGTGCACCAATTCCTTCATCTTTTGCTAAATCTTTAAGTAGGCGCACAAATGCCATGGTGGTTGCGACTTCTTGATTGCCAGAACCACGCATCACAACTTCGAAATGAGAATCTGCTGGCTGTGGCAGCGGACGCGATTGACTGCGACGTTTTGGAATCGAACCGCCAAGATTTGAACGACGCTCCATCATGTACTTGTACTCAGGTGATTCAACGCCTGGATGGAAATAAGGTGGAAGTTTTTCATCTAACTTTTCATCTGGAATATCTAGATATAGTCGATCGCGAAGAGCAATCAGATCGTCCTTCTTTAATTTCTTCATTTGGTGCGTTGCATTTCGGCCCTCAAAATGCGAACCAAGTGTCCAGCCCTTAATCGTCTTGGCCAAAATCACCGTTGGGCGTCCCTTATGTTCCATCGCTGACTTATAAGCAGCAAATAACTTCTGATAATCATGGCCACCGCGCTTTAGATTCCAAATGTCATCATCGCTCCAGTTTGCAACCATCGCAGCAGTTCTTGGATCACGACCGAAGAAGTTATCTCTTACGTATTTTCCACTCTCAGCCTTAAAGGTTTGGAAATCACCATCTGGAGTCTTGTTCATTAAATCAACAAGTGCGCCCTCTTTATCCATCGCAAATAGTGGATCCCACTCGCGACCCCAAATAACTTTTATCACATTCCAACCGGCGCCCGTGAAGAGAGCTTCTAACTCTTGGATGATCTTTCCATTGCCACGTACGGGACCATCAAGTCTTTGTAGATTGCAGTTAATTACATAAGTTAAGTTATCTAAGTTTTCACGAGCCGCAAGAGTTAATGCGCTAACGCTTTCTGGTTCGTCCATTTCACCATCGCCGAGAAACGCCCATACATGTTGTTGTGATGTGTCTTTAATTCCTCGGTTATGTAAATAACGATTAAAGCGAGCTTGGTAAACGGCATTGATTGGACCAAGTCCCATAGAAACAGTTGGAAACTCCCAGAACTCTGGCATCAATCTTGGATGCGGATAAGAAGATAGACCGCCGCCTGGATTGGAAAGTTCTTGACGGAAACCATCTAGTTGATGCTCGGAGAATCGTCCCTCTAGATAAGCGCGTGCATACATTCCAGGCGAAGCATGTCCTTGGAAAAATATCTGATCGCCGCCACCGGGATGATCTTTACCGCGGAAGAAATGATTGAAGCCAACTTCATAAAGAGCAGCCGATGAAGCAAAAGTAGAAATGTGTCCACCGACTCCAACTCCTGGACGTTGTGCGCGGTGCACCATAATTGCGGCATTCCATCGAATATATGCACGAATACGTCGTTCCAAATATTCATCACCAGGGAAAGCTGGTTCACTTTCTGGCGGAATTGTGTTCATGTAATCGGTAAGTCGAAGATTTGGTAAATCAATATTTTGCTCGTGTGCTTCTCGAAGAAGCGAGAGCATTAAGTATCTAGCTCTGACTGGTCCTGCATTCTTAAGAAGCGCATCAAGCGATTGATGCCATTCCTTGGTTTCCTCAGGATTGGTATCAATTAACTGTGAAAGGTGTAGGTCTTGGATCGAGTTTGGCTGATCAACGCTCACAGCCCTATCTTTCCGCCTTCTGGCTATAGGGCGAAATCGAAATTCCGAGGCGAAAAAGTTGCGTATCTCCCTCTCAAAGTGTGGACTTCTCTTACTCGCACTTGGTTGAAAGGAGAGGTCATTGAGTACCCCGGCGGGGCCTGGCGTTGCAGCTCGGATGGGAATTGAATCTGGATTCTTGGTTCTGCAGCGGGGATTTAGTGACGATTGCGATTCATCGATAAGCGATGAGATTGCACAAGTTTCTGGAAGCGAATTACTTGATGAAGGTTCTCAAGAAGTTGTCGATGCTGTAATCACTTGGTGGCGTGAAGACGACGGTGACTTAGTTGATGAATTAGTCGACTGTCTAACTTATTTGACTGAAGGTGGTCCGATCTGGCTCTTAACTCCAAAGGTTGGCAGAGATGGTCACGTTGAACCAAGCGATATAAAAGATGCGGCGCCAACGGCTGGGCTGAGTTTGACTTCCACATTGCCCGTAGCCAAAGATTGGTCGGCAACTAGATTAGTTGCAAGAAAATTCGGAAAGAAAAGTTAGGGAAAAATGTCAATCTCAGTTGGGCAAGAAGCTCCAGATTTTGAACTTGTAAATCAAAATGGCGAAAAAGTAAAACTATCTTCTTTCCGAGGCCAAAAGAATGTTGTTCTGGTTTTCTTTCCATTTGCCTTTACTGGCACATGCACTGGCGAGCTTTGTGCTCTCCGCGATGACATTTCTCTATTTCAAAATGAAAAAGTTCAACTTCTAGCAATTTCTTGCGATGCCATGTTTACGCAGAAAGTATTCGCTGAAAAAGAGGGATATCAATTCCCATTGCTTTCTGATTTCTGGCCACACGGTGAAGTGGCAAAGAAATATGGTGTGTTTAATGAAGATCGAGGATTGGCACTTCGCGGCACATTCATTATTGATAAAGCCGGAATCGTTCGTTGGAGCGTTGTAAATAGCCCGGCAGAAGCGCGTAATTTGGCCGATTACAAAACCGCGCTCGCTTCGTTATAGACTACGCAATTCAGGGCGCTTAGCTCAGTGGTAGAGCGGCTCGTTTACACCGAGTAGGTCGGGGGTTCAAAACCCTCAGCGCCCACCAGTCTGAAAATCAGGGACTGTTTCTTCAAAAATTAGCTCTAGTCCGTCTTCTGGATCAATCTGTTCACCAACTAATTTAAATCCCAACTTCTTGATTATGTGCATGGATGGTTCATTGTCAGGCGAGACCGTGTAGCGAAGTATCTTCACATCGGGCCGTTTGATGATCATCTGCCACATACCCATGAGAAGTTCAGTTCCGAAGCCTTGTTTTTGCATTTCGGGAACAATGCCAAAACCGATTTCAATCATCCCGTTCTCATCAGGCATGTTGTGAAAACCGGCAGAGCCAATAATTTCTAAATCACTTTTCGATACGGCAAGGACTAAACCGATCTCTGCAAATGCTGGATTTATCGCTACTTTAGGAATTCGATGTGAAAGTGGACTTGGACCTTCGATTAAATGTTTATATGGATTTGAAAAAACTTGCCAATTTGGTTCATTGCCAGATTCAAAATCCTTGTAGTCCGATAGCTTAAGAGAAAAGCAAAGTAATCTCTCTGTTTCAAATAGCGGAACTCTGGAACCTTTATCGATTTCAGCCAAGATACGCTAACCGCATAGTTTCTAAATCAATCTTTCGCATCTTCAGCATCGCTTCAGTTGCGCGCTGGGAGCCTGCTGGATCGCTGCCGCCAAGATATTTCATCATCTCTGGCGACGTTACCTGCCATGAGACTCCAAATTTATCTTTAAGCCAACCACATTGACTTTCTTCGCCGCCATCTTTGATTAATAAATCCCAATACTTATCAATTTCGCTCTGATCTTTGCAGGGAATTTGAAATGAAATTGCTTCAGAGTGCGGAAATTGGGGACCCCCATTTAGCGCAATGAAGTTATGCCCAAAGATTTTGAAATTAACGACAACTTCTTCACCCTTTATATTTCCTGGGGTATCGGTTGGTGCTAGCCAATTGTCGGCAATCTCGCTATCAGGGAAGATGCTCGTATAAAATAGTGCAGCTTCTCTGGCGCGACCATCAAACCAAAGACAAGTTGTTAATTGCATATTAATTGAAGAAAGTAATTATTGCGCCGGCTACTGTCAGATTTAGCGCATCGTTTGCGGTTTCAATGATCCAGACCTTCAGTGATTCGCCGCCAAAGAGTCGATGAGAAAGTGATGCAAAAGCAGCGATACCAACGCCAAGAGCTAAGCCGACAAGCGCACCATCTGTAATGGAGAAATCTGAAATGTGATTTTGCAGTGCGGTAATGATGAGCGCCAAAGTCAGGGTTTGAACCAGAATTCCAATAATTGTTCCGCCAAAAAGTAGCACTGGTTTATTTTGTTGAGTTGTCAGTTGGCCCGATGTGATGCCACGAGCTTTCATCCAGATTGGATAAAAGGTCTTTGGGCCAAACCAAATAGCACCGCTTACAAAAGAGAAGCCAAATGCGGCGAGCACGCCAAATAGATTTAAGTTATCAAATGTCATGGGCAAACTTTACTGCTTGCTGAATCCATTATGGTTCTACTCGTGGGTAATGATCAAAATTCTTCCTACTTATCTCTGCCAGAAAATCTTCCTATTCCAAAGGATGATGGAGCAGCCAATCATTTAGTTGGAATGAAGATGCCTCAGGTAAATCTTTTTGCAACCAATGGCGAGCTGATGGATCTTGCGAAATTATCAGGACTCTTGGTTCTCTTCTGCTATCCGATGACCGGAGTTCCTGGAATTCCACTTCCACCCGGTTGGGACGATATTCCGGGTGCACGAGGCTGTACACCACAAGCCTGTTCTTATCGTGATTCATATCCAGAATTAAGAAAACTAGTTACGAAGGTTTTTGGGATCAGCACGCAGAGCAGCTCCTATCAAAAAGAATTGCATGATCGACTCGAGCTACCTTATGAAATTCTTAGTGACGATAAGTTTGAATTACAAACCAGCTTAAACCTGCCCACCTTTGAAGTTGAAGGTAAGAGACTTTTGAAACGTCTTACATTGGTTGTTAGGGATGGTTTAATTGATATGGTTCATTATCCGGTTTTTCCGAGCAATAAAGATGTCGATTGGGTATTGGAGAAATTATCAAAATGAGATTTATTATCTTTGTGATTGATGAGCCAGGAAATCTTGGAAATGATTCCGAAATGGCAGATATTGATCAATTTAACGAACAGCTACAAAAAGATGGAAATTGGGTAACAGCAGCCGGAATTTCCGCAGCAGATAAATCTACGATTATTGATAATCGAGCTGGGAAAGAAATTGTTATCGCTGGCTCCCTTGTAACATCAAAGGAAAATTACTCAGGTTTCTGGATTATTGAAGCTGAAA
>JBJSWS010000132.1:0-1479 GCA_046085985.1 Actinomycetales bacterium | reverse complement strand
GTTCAAGAAGAAGTTTCTCCTGAAGTTGCCGCGTTCCGAGAAGAACTTCGTTCCAAGCCAGGCGAATGGTTTGTTGTCCACTCTTATGCGGGTTTTGAGAAGCGCGTAAAAGGAAATTTGCTCCAGCGCATTCAATCAATGCATATGGAAGATTACATTTTTGAGATTCAAGTTCCAGAAGAAGAAGTAACTGAGATTAAGAATGGCCAGCGTAAGCAGGTTAAGCGCAATGTTTATCCAGGTTACGTCTTGGTCCGTATGGATTTAACAGATGAATCCTGGTCATGCGTACGTAACACCCCAGGTGTAACTGGTTTCGTTGGTAACTCACATAATCCAAGCCCGCTGCCAATGAGCGAAGCTGAGAAGATGTTGATGCCACGCGAACTTAAGAAGACAATGAAGCCAGATATCAAGGTTGTTGACTTCTCAGTTGGTGAATCAATAACTGTTATGGATGGCCCATTTGCAACCTTGCCAGCAACTATCTCTGAGATCATGCCAGAGCAAGCCAAGCTAAAGGTTCTAGTTTCAATCTTTGGTCGCGAGACCCCAGTAGAGCTTTCATTCCATCAGGTTCAGAAGATCTAGGAGAGATCATGGCACCGAAGAAAAAAGTACAAGCACTTATCAAGTTGCAGATTCAGGCTGGCGCCGCAACACCTGCGCCACCAGTTGGTCCTGCACTCGGTCAGCATGGTGTCAACATCATGGACTTCGTCAAGCAATATAACGCTGCTACTGAGAAGCAAAAAGGCGAGATCATTCCGGTTGAAATCACCGTATTTGAAGATCGCTCATTTACCTTTATTACAAAGACACCACCTGCATCAAGAATGATCTTGAAGGCAGCTGGAATTGAAAAGGGATCTGCTGTCCCTCATAAAGAAAAAGTTGGTTCTATCACCTGGAAACAGTGTGAAGAGATCGCAACAGTAAAGAAAGAAGATCTAAACGCTAACGATGTAAAGGCGGGCGCAAAGATCATCGCAGGAACTGCTCGTTCGATGGGAATCCTCGTCAACGACTAGTTTTAAAAACTAAATAACTAAAGCTAAATAAATAGTGGGAGGAGCTCGCTGCTCCGTTAAGACCACAACTTCACTAAAGGAGAAGATGAAATGAAGCGAAGCAAGAAATATACGGCCGCTGCAGCAAAGATCGAAGCAGATAAACTTTATCTGCCACTTTCTGCAATGAAAGTTGTTAAAGAAACCAACGTAACCAAATACGACGCATCGGTTGAAGTTTCGATGGTCCTTGGCGTTGATCCAAAGAAAGCAGATCAAGCTGTTCGTTCCACCGTTAACTTGCCACACGGAACCGGTAAGACAGCTCGCGTTCTTGTATTTGCAACTGGTGCTCGCGCTGATGAAGCTCGTGCAGCTGGCGCAGATATCGTCGGTGGCGATGAGTTAATTGAAGAAGTAAATGGCGGCCGGCTTGATTATGACTCGGTCGTTTCAACTCCAGAATTGA
>JBJSWS010000131.1:0-2203 GCA_046085985.1 Actinomycetales bacterium | reverse complement strand
GCCTTATAGCCACCGTTGCGCTTATAACCTTCGATAGTAAATGAATCTTTCTGATCCCAGAATGCAGAAAGTACCGGCGTTAGTTTTGTCATTTACTTACCGCCCTTTGAAATCTTTAAGCCAAGCAAAGTTGCATCTCCTGCTTGGACACCCTCGCCAGCTTTTCCATCATTTACACCGGCAAGTAACTCAGAGTTTTCTTTCCAAGTTGGTAATTTATTTGGACCACGAGTTGGCGCCGGTGGATTTCCAGCACGACAAGAATCAACTAAATCTTTAGCTGTTTGCACCGTCTGGTTATCGTAAAACTCCCAATTGACCATGACTACTGGCGCATAATCACAGGCCGCATTACATTCAATATGTTCAACTGAAACTTTGCCATCGCTAGTTACTTCATCATTTGCTACACCGAGATGATCTTTTAACGCATCAAATATCGCATCGCCACCCATAACCGCACAGAGCGTATTAGTGCAGACACCTACGTGATATTCGCCGACTGGCTTTCGCTTATATTGCGTATAGAAGGTAGCAACTGCAGTTACTTCGGCAGTTTCCAACGCTAATTTATTTGCAATTACTTCAATTGATTCTGGAGTCACATATCCATCACGCGCTTGGGCAAGATGCAATAACGGCATGATTGCAGAACGTGACCGTGGATATTTCTTAATAATTGTCTCGATCAATTGATCATCTTTACTTGTAAGTGGCATCAGCGATCAACATCTCCCATAACTGGATCGATTGAAGCAACAGCGGCAACAACATCAGCAATCAATGAGCCTTCGCACATCGCAGATGTTGATTGCAGATTGCTAAATGATGGAGTGCGGAAATGAACGCGATATGGACGAGTTCCGCCATCAGAGACCAGATGTGCCCCAAGTTCACCGCGTGGTGATTCAACAGGTGAATAAGCCTGACCTGCTGGAACTCGGAAACCTTCAGTAACAATATTGAAGTGGTGAATCAAAGCTTCCATTGAAGTTCCCATAATTTGGCGGATATGTTCTAGCGAATTACCAAGACCATCGCCACCAAGTGCCAGCTGTGCCGGCCAAGCAATCTTCTTATCGGCAACCATGACCGGTGCACCTTCTAATTTCTCTAGCTTGTCGCAAGCTTGTTCAATAATGCGAAGTGATTGTTCGAGTTCTTGCATACGAATTAAGAAACGACCATAAACATCGCAAGTATCAGTTGTAATTACATCCAAGTTGTAATCCTCGTAACCACAATACGGTTGAGTCTTACGCAGATCCCATGGCATACCAGTTGCACGTAATACCGGACCGGTAACGCCAAGTGTTATACAACCTGCAAGATCTAAATAACCAACATCTTTAGTTCGCTTTAACCAGATTGAGTTTCCAACTAGCAAAGTTTCATTATCTTTAAAGTTCTTACGTAGATCCTTAACAAGTTCGCGAATCTTTGGAATCGCATCACTTGGTAGATCCTGGGCAACGCCACCTGGGCGGATATAAGCCATATTCATACGTAGCCCGGAGACCATTTCAAAGATATCTAGGACTCGTTCGCGCTCGCGGAAGGCAAAGAACATCGGAGCCATAGCACCAAGCTCTAGCGCTCCGGTACCGAGAGCGACCATATGTGAAGAGATTCGATTTAGCTCCATCATCAGAACACGAATTGCAGATGCTCGTTCTGGAATCTGGTCAGTAATATTTAAAAGTTTTTCTACACCTAAACAATATGTTGTCTCATTAAATAGTGGAGATAAATAATCCATACGCGTTACAAATGTGACGCCCTGAGTCCAAGTGCGGTACTCAGTATTCTTTTCAATTCCAGTATGTAGATAACCAATTCCGCAACGAAGCTCGGTGATGGTTTCGCCTTCTAGTTCTAAAACTAATCGAAGCACGCCATGTGTTGATGGGTGCTGCGGTCCCATATTTACAACAACGCGCTCTTCCTTTGCGCTGCCGATATCGCGGGCAACTTCATCCCAATCGCCGCCAGTTACAGAATAGATGCGACCTTCAGTTGTCTCACGTGATGATGCAAAAGTACTCATCGATATGACCTCCGCTCATCTGGCGCAGGAACAGTTGCTCCGATGTATTCGACTGGAATTCCACCTAGTGGATAATCCTTACGTTGTGGATGGCCGGGCCAATCATCTGGCATCAAAATTCTGGTTAACGCTGGATGGCCATCAAAAATAATTCCG
>JBJSWS010000130.1:0-3471 GCA_046085985.1 Actinomycetales bacterium | reverse complement strand
TGGACGATTTTTGGCTACCTGCTATCGGGCTTACTTATCTGGGGAGGAATTGGTTACGGCCTCGACCAATGGCTCAATACCGGATATTTCCTGCTTGGGGGGTTACTCCTTGGAATGGGCTCCTCTTTGTACCTCATCTGGCTTCGCTACGGGCGGAACTGAAAGACCCAATTCACAGTTTTCGATTTCTCACCTTTAGCCCCGAAGCAATAGGGTTGCGCCGAATTCCCCGCTTAATCCGACGGTCCTAACAGGAGTTGTTTTGCAGGTTCTAGCTGCTGCACAGTTCGCCGCCGATGAGGGCTTTAATCCTCCTGACGCCGGCGACTTCAACCTCCCTCCATTTATCGAAGGTAATGAATTCGCAACGAAACCAATTCTGTTAGCGCTCTTCTCAGTTTTATTGATTTCAATCTTCTTCTTCTTGGCGGCACGCAAAGCGGCGCTAGTCCCTTCAAAGCTCCAGTTTGCCGGAGAGAGTATTTATTCATTTGTCCGAAATGATCTCGGGCGAGATGTAATTGGACATGAATTCATGAGATTCGTTCCATATCTATTTACATTATTTACTTTCATATTAGTTAACAATATTTTCGGCATAATTCCATTTATTCAATTCCCAACTATGTCCAGAGTCTCTTTCCCTTATGTTCTTGCTGCTTTTACATTCTTTATCTTCCATTATGTGGGAATTCGAAAGCAGGGACTTTTTTCTTACTTAAAGGGAATTATGTTTATCCCAGGTGTGCCAAAAGCTGCTTATGTCTTAATCACACCTCTTGAACTTGCTACTTATTTTCTGGTGCGACCTATGACTCTTAGCCTTCGTCTCTTTGCAAATATGTTTGCCGGACACTTATTGCTTCTAGTCTTCATTCTTGGCGGCGAGCATCTGCTTCAAGGAGTAATCGGGCTTAAATTGGTCAGTCCATTCTCCTTTGCAATCGGAATCGCCCTCACATTTTTTGAGTTTATGGTCCAGTGTTTACAGGCTTACATTTTTACTCTTCTGACAGCTCTCTACATTGCTGGAGCGTTGGCAGATGAGCACTAAGTAAGAGTCCAGTAAAAAAAGGATTCCCATTCCAAACGGGATGCGGGAGTAGAAAGAAAGGTAAGAAACATGGAAGGCACACTCAACCTGGTCGGTTTTGGCCTCGCAGCGATTGGCCCGGGTATTGCAACCGGCATGATCTTCGCCGCATATATCAATGGCGTAGCTCGTCAACCAGAAGCTCGAAACGTCCTACAGCCGATTGCATTCCTTGGCTTCGCACTTGCTGAAGCTTTGGCGCTATTCGGTCTAGTTCTCGCATTCGTCCTCTAATAAATTAGAAATTGTAAGAAGTGAGATTAGGAAGTGAGATCTAGTATGAGTTCAATAGAACTGGCAGCGGAGGAGTTAAATCCGCTGATCCCGCACACGGCAGAGATAATTGTTGGCTTTATCGCCTTCTCTCTTCTCTACATCGTGTTGCGTCGTGCAGTAGTTCCAAGATTCGAAAAGGCATTTGCAGATCGCACCGAAGCAATTCAAGGTGGAATGGAACGTGCAGAGAAAGCGCAACGTGAAGCAGAAGTTGCACTTAATCAGTACAAATCCCAACTTGCAGATGCTCGTGGCGAAGCACAACAGATTCGAGAAGAAGCTCGAGTCCAAGGAGCAGCAATCATCGAAGAGATGAGAAGCAAGGCTCAAGAAGAAGCTGCGCGCATAACTGCAACAGCGCAAGCTGCCATCGAATCGGAAAGACAGCAAGCAATTAACTCTCTTCGTGCAGAAGTGGGAACGTTGGCAACCGAACTCGCATCCAAGATTGTTGGAGAAGCCCTAGATGACCAGGTCCGACAATCCAGAATCGTCGATCGCTTCCTATCGGATTTGGAGAAGAGTAAGTAAATGACACTTGCGGATATGGGTGGCACAAGCCGGCAATCAATTGCCGCCGCACGTGCTGCTCTTGATAACTCACTAAAAGGTAAGACTGATGGCGATGTTGCCAAGTTTGCCAGCGAGTTATTTACCGTTTTGTCAGCACTGGATTCTTCCGCACCATTGCGTCGCTCGTTAACCGATGTGGCACGTGATGCAAAAGATAAAGAGAAGTTAGTTTCAGATTTATTTGCTAAAGGCGCGGCAAATGTTGTCCCGCTACTTTGCGCGTTGGTGAATTTGAAGTGGTCGAGGCCAAGTGACTTAGCAGATGCCATTGAGCAGCTAGCTATTGAATCTGAGGCAGCAGCCGCAAATCTTTCGGGCGAACTTGATCGACTTGAAGAAGAATTGTTCTCTTTCTCCAAAGTGGTAGCTGGCGATAACGCTCTACTTCAAGCCCTAAGTGCCTCGAAATACTCAGCAGAAGGAAAACGAGTACTCGTTGCAAAATTGTTTGGCGGAAAAGTTTCCGCAGCAACTTCACGAATGCTTGGGCATCTTGTCAGTAGTTTCCGTGGTAGAAATTTTGAAGGAACTGTTGCTTTTTATATTAAGGCAACTGCCGCAAGAAGAAATCGCATGATTGCAGTAGTAAAAAGCGCGGTCGCATTAACCGATACACAGCGCGATAAATTGACTGCAACTCTTGCTGAAAAGATCGGACAACCAGTTCGATTAAATATTGAGGTTGACCCCTCAATAATCGGAGGAATTTCCATCCGATTTGCAGATGAATTGATTGACGCCACAATCGTCAATCGTTTGGCCGACGCGAGCCGAGCGCTCGCAGGATAGGGAGAAGAAAATGGCAGAACTCACGATCAGACCAGAAGAGATTCGTGATGCCTTAGCGAATTTCGTTAAGTCATATGAGCCAAGTTCAGCATCACGTGATGAGATCGGAACCGTTGTCGAAGCCGCAGATGGCATCGCTCGAGTTTCTGGTCTGCCATCAACTATGACAAACGAATTACTTAAGTTTGATAATGGCACCTTAGGTCTTGCGCTCAATCTTGATGTGCGCGAAATCGGTGTAGTGATCCTCGGAGAATTTGGTGGAATTGAGGAAGGTCAGACTGTCCGTCGCACTGGAGAAATTCTCTCTGTTCCAGTTGGCGATGGTTTCTTGGGTCGAGTTGTTGATCCTCTTGGTCGACCAATCGATGGAAAAGGTGAAATTAAGGCTGAAGCAAACCGCGCACTTGAATTACAGGCTCCCTCTGTAGTTCAGCGCCAACCAGTGAAGGAACCACTTGCAACAGGTATTAAGGCAATCGATGCGATGACAGCTATTGGTCGCGGACAGCGCCAGTTGATTATCGGCGATCGCCAGACTGGTAAGACAGCTGTTGCTGTTGACACCATCATCAACCAGCGCGAAAACTGGTTGACTGGAGATCCAAAGAAGCAGGTGAAGTGTATTTACGTTGCTATTGGTCAGAAGGGTTCAACGATTGCAGCTGTAAAGGGCGCACTCGAAGAAGCTGGCGCAATGGAGTACACAACAATCGTTGCATCTCCTGCATCTGATCCAG
>JBJSWS010000129.1:0-3123 GCA_046085985.1 Actinomycetales bacterium | reverse complement strand
CAACTAGATCAGATGCTTTGCAGTCACCAATTACTAAATTATCATCGACTTTCTTTGCATTCTTCGGCCAGATTTTTGCTGATAACTCGCTCATCGCTACATCCGATCCGGAGAACTGACTCCAAGTAACGTCAATCCATTTGCAATAACCTGCATGGTCGCAGCGCAAAGGGTTGCGCGAGTTTGATGGATGGCACTCGGTTTCTCTTCGCCCATAGGTAAGACTCTGCAATCACTATAAAAACCATGATAAAGAGTTGCTAAATCTTCGACATAACGCGCGATTTTATGGGGACTGCGCAACTCTGCAGCGCTTGTCACAACTTCAGGAAATTGAGCTAGACCGCCAAGAAGTTCACGTTCGCGTTGATGCTCTAAGAGTTCGGCGTTGAAAACATCTTCCCCATATTTGATTCCTAATTCATCAGCATTTCGTAACAAGGCAGAGATTCGCGCATGGGCATACTGCACGTAATAAACCAGATTCTCATTTGTTCGTCGTTTCAACAAATCGACATCCATCGTCATTGGAGTATCTACTGGATAGCGAATTAGCGTGTAGCGAGCTGCGTCTACGCCAACTTTTTCTACTAGCTCTTCTAACGTAATAATTGTTCCAGCACGCTTGGACAGCTTTAGCTCTTCGCCACCTTCAATAATTTTTACCATCTGGCCGATCAATATTTCTATGTTGTAGTCCGGATCATCCCCAGCACATGCAGCCGTTGTCTTCAATCTTCCTACGTAACCATGATGATCGGCGCCCAACATATAAATACAAATATCGAAACCGCGATTACGTTTATCTAGATAGTAAGCAGTATCAGATGCGAAATATGTGAGCTCGCCACCAGATTTAACTAGTACTCGATCTTTATCATCTTTAAAGTCAGTAGTTCTAAGCCAGATTGCGCCTTCATTTTCATATACATGGCCCTGCGACTCTAATTTTGCAAGGGACTTTTCCCAAGCATCGCTCTCATGAAGGCTCCGTTCTGAGAACCAGATATCAAAATGCGTACCAAAATTTTCTAGAACATCTTTCTGCTGCTGAAGTTGCAAGGCATACCCAGCCTCGCGATAGGCAGCTACTGCTTGACCCTCTGGTAAATTTTTAAATTCAGGATGTTGCGCATCAATCAGTTTTCCTAATTCGCTGATGTATTCGCCGTGATAGCCATCTTCTGGTCTAGGAATTCCAAGTACGGCAGCACGGATAGAAGCGCCAAATAAATCCATCTGATTACCACGATCATTTATATAGAACTCGCGAACAACTCTCGCTCCCGCTGCGGCCAGCACACTTGCTAATGCATCACCTACAGCGGCCCACCTGGTGTGACCGAGATGAAGCGGACCTGTCGGATTGGCGCTGATAAATTCTAGATTGATGGAAGTTCCAGCAAGCGCCTTAACTTTTCCAAAATTACTTTTCTCGACAAGAATCTGATTAACAATTGCGCCTTGGCTACTCTTGTTTAGAGTTAGATTAATAAAACCTGGGCCAGCAATTTCAACATCCGCAAATAGATTCCGGTAATTCTCACCAGAAAGTCCGGCTTTAATTAAATTAGCAATCTCAATTGGTTTCTTACCTTCACTCTTAGCCAATGAAAGTGAAATTGAGCTTGCGTAATCTCCATGATCTCTATTCTTTGGTCGCTCCAATTGAATTAGAGATTCAGTTTCATTCTGGGCAAATGCTTTTGCAATCTTTATCGCCTGATCGCCACTTAAAGAACCGGCCGTAACAGCAGCTGAGATGACCTGCGCTATGGCATGGGCTACCGAACCTTGCGGTGAACGCTGGTCAGATATGGACACCTAGCCAAGGTTACTGACTCTAGTTCCCCGCTGGCCGCGCGAATTTATCTAAACGTTATCTCCGAGTGGCCAAAACCCATCAAATCACGCAGGAAATACCGAGGAGAGTAACTAGCTCGATATTCCTATTTATCTTCTTCCGGAGTAGGTTGCGCTTCACTCAATCAGGGCACTCGCCCTGTATCGAAGAAAATACTTACTTTCGAAAGGGTAAAAAGTATGAAGAATCGTCGTCTAGCGATCTCTGCAATGATTGCAGCGTTCGCTTTGATTCTCACCGGTTGCGGTAGCTCATCAGACAATGCTGCTGATGGCTTCGTAGGTGTCATCCTTCCAGATGCTGCATCATCAGCTCGTTGGGAAACCGCTGACCGCGGATTCCTCCAAGCTGCATTTGATGAGGCTGGAGTTAAAGCTGATATCCAAAACGCAAATGGTGATAAGGCTGCTTTCCAGACAATCGCTGATCAAATGCTTTCAGCTGGCGCCAAGGTGTTGATTCTCGTAAACCTTGACTCAGAATCTGCAAAGGCTGTTCAGGATAAGGCTGCAGCGCAGGGTGTCCCAACAATTGACTATGACCGTCTAACACTTAACGGTTCAGCGTCTTACTATGTTTCATTCGATAACGAAGCTGTCGGTCGCCTTCAGGGCGAAGGCATCAAGGGTTGCCTAGATGCTGCTGGCAAGAGCAAGGCTCGTATCGTCTACCTAAACGGATCACCAACCGATAACAATGCAACATTGTTCAAGGCTGGTTATGACTCAGTTCTACGTCCATTGATCGACGCTGGTGATTACACACTAGTTGATGATCAAGCTGTTCCAGATTGGGACAACGTAAAGGGCGGAACCATTTTCGAGCAGCAACTTGCTAAGGCAAAGGGCAAGCTCGATGCAGTTGTTTCTGCTAACGAAGGCCTTGGCCTCGCAGCAGTAGCTGTATTGAAGAAGAATGGTCTAAATGGAAAGGTTTGCGTATCTGGACAGGATGCAACTGTTGATGGTCTACGCGCAATCTTGACTGGTGATCTTTCAAATACCGTTTACAAGGCAATCAAGGCAGAAGCTAATGCAGCTGCTGAACTTGCAATTGCACTTCTAAAGGGTGAGGAAGCATCAACAGCAACTGGCTCAGTAAATAATGGAGTAACAGATGTTCCTTCAGTACTACTAGTTCCAGTAGCAATCACCAAGGAGAACGTAAAGGATGTCATCGCAGATGGCTTCCAGTCACGTGAAGATGTCTGTAAGGACATCGAAGATCTCTGCACCGCAAACGGCATCTAATAGCTGAAC
>JBJSWS010000128.1:0-4626 GCA_046085985.1 Actinomycetales bacterium | reverse complement strand
GATAGTCCATTTCTGATAATCCGCAGATAAGTTATCTCCGAAATTTTCTAGGCTCTCAACTTGCGTCACTATGTCAAAAGTTTTTCCGATGTACAGCTGGATATCAACCAGACTTCCTGGTTCGAGGCGCGCACCAAATTTAGATTTGGTCCGTCTTACGCCTTTTGCAACAGCTCGAACTCGGCCATGCTCGCGCGTAAAGAGCGTGATGATTCGATCAGCTTCACCCAATTTCTGGGTTCTGATTACAACCGCTTCATCTCGATAGAGCGCCACGGAGTAAAAGGTAGCGACTACTACTGTCTAAGAGCTCGATTTACCGCAGACACCACAGCTTTAAGTGATGCAGTAGTCGTTGATGGATCGATACCGACACCCCAATAGGTGCCACCATCTACGGTGCACTCCAAGTAAGCAGCAGCATTAGCGTCACCACCTGCGCTCATGGCATGTTCGTAGTAATCATCGACCTGAACATTGACTCCATGAGATTGCATGATGTGACAGAAAGCTGAAATCGGACCATTTCCAGAACCTTCTAATTTAATCGGCTTCTTATTTTCAAGAAGTTCGACAATTAGCTCCACATCTTTATTTGGTGAAGATGTCTGAGTTAAACCCTCAAGACGATACTTGCCCCACTGATCATCTTCAGATGGTAAGTATTCATCGACAAATATCTTCCACATTTCCTCTGGAAAGACCTCGCCACCTTCATTATCAGTTTTGGCTTGAATCACCTTGCTAAATTCGATCTGCAACCGGCGTGGCAAATCTAATTGGTGCTCTGTCTTCATGATGTATGCGACGCCACCCTTGCCAGATTGAGAATTAACTCGAATCACTGCTTCATAACTTCTACCAATATCTTTTGGATCGATTGGAAGATATGGAACTGCCCAGGTGAAATCATCAATCTCTTTACCGGCAGCAGCAGCATCTTTGGCTAGATATTCAAAACCTTTCTTAATAGCATCTTGATGAGAACCGCTAAATGCCGTGAAGACTAAGTCACCACCATATGGATGGCGTTCTGGTACGCGAAGTTGATTGCAATATTCAACAGTTCTTCTAATCTCTGGAATATCACGGAAATCAATCATCGGATCGATGCCGTGGCTCAATAGATTTAGCCCAAGCGTTACTAAACAAACATTTCCAGTTCGCTCGCCATTGCCAAATAATGTGCCTTCTATTCGATCAGCGCCTGCCAGATAACCAAGTTCAGCAGCGGCGACGCCAGTACCGCGATCGTTATGTGGATGCAGACTCAAGACAATGCTGTCTCGATACTTCAAGTTGCGATGCATCCACTCAATTGAATCGGCATAAACATTAGGTGTTGCCATTTCAACTGTTGCTGGAAGATTAATTATGGTCTTCCATTCTGGAGTTGGCTGCCAAACATCATTTACGGCGTTACAAACTTCCAGGGCGAACTCCAACTCAGTTCCGGTATAAGACTCCGGTGAATATTCGAAAAAGACTTTGGTTCCGGGAACCGTACTAACGAGTTCTTTGCAGAGTTTTGCGCCTTCGACCGCAATCTCTTTGATTCCAGCTTTATCCATTGCGAAGACAACCCGGCGCTGCAATGTTGAAGTCGAGTTATAAAGGTGAACTACCGCCTGCTTAGCGCCTGCAATAGCTTCAAATGTTCTGCGAATCAAAGGTTCGCGGGCTTGGGTCAGCACTTGAATAACGACATCGTCCGGAATTAACTTCTCGTCAATAATCTTTCGGACAAAATCGAAATCGGTCTGGCTGGCGCTAGGAAAGCCAACCTCAATCTCTTTGAAGCCCATCCGAACTAAGAGATCAAACATCGCTAGTTTTCTCGGAACATCCATCGGATCAATGAGTGCTTGATTGCCATCACGGAGATCAACTGAGCACCACTGTGGCGCTTTTGTCATTTTCTTATCTGGCCAAGTTCTATCTTTAAGTTCGATTGGCACAAATGCCGAGTAACGATGCTTTGGCATCGCAGAATTCTTTTGTTTCGGGAAACTCACTTTATTTTTCTCCTTCGCTCTGGTTGTGGCCGGTTCCGACTAACCCCGCAGCGAGGAGACCGGACTAATTGGCCTCGCCGCGGCAGCGAAGGAGGAGCGCACCAAGTAAAGATGCGAGAGCTAGAGAAAGAATTTCGCTGCGGAACATGGCAAAAGGTTATCGGGGCTTTATAGAACTGGCAAATAACGGTCTAGTTCGAAGGCGGTAATTTGCTTTCGATATTCATCCCATTCCGCCCGCTTATTTCGTAAGAAATATTCGAAGACATCCTCGCCCAGGGTTTCTCGAACCAATTCACTTCGCTCCATGCCGACAAGAGCCTCACTTAGATTGGCAGGAAGCATCGCTGCCGCCCCAGAATTATTTTCCAATTTGTAGCTTCTCTCTATTCCAGTTAATCCGGCAGCGAGAGTGACGGCAAATGCTAGGTAAGGATTGCAAGCAGAGTCCGGCGCCCGAAACTCAATTCGAGTTGAATTCTCTTTCTTCGGTTTGTACATCGGAATTCGAATCATCGCATCACGATTTTCTTTACCCCAATTAATTCGTGCCGGCGCCTCTCCGCCACCATGAAGTCGCTTGTAGGAATTCACCCATTGATTTGTAACAGCAATGAATTCAGGAGCATGCTTGATAATTCCAGCTATAAAAGATCGTGCGGTATCGGAAAGTTGATCTTCTCTGCCTGCTTGATGGAACGCATTCTCTTCGCCTTTAAATAACGAGAAGTGAGTGTGCATTCCAGATCCAGGATGACCCAAAAGGGGTTTTGGCATAAATGAAGCGTAGATCCCTTGATCAAGCGCCACCTCTTTAATTATGTGACGAAAAGTCATGATGTTATCTGCGGTACTTAGTGCATCTGCATAACGGAGATCAATCTCTTGTTGTCCTGGGGCACCTTCATGATGGCTAAATTCAACAGAGACGCCAGTTGCCTCCAGCAAAGTAATTGCTTGTCGCCGAAAATCATGCCCAAGAGAAGTTGGCGTTTGATCAAAATATCCGCCGGCATCAATCGGCGTTGGAACTTTTCCTGGTTGCGGACTCTCTTTAAATAGAAAGAATTCAATCTCTGGATGGGTGTAACAAGTAAATCCCATTGAAGCAGCTTTAGCTAACGTGCGCTTTAAGACATTTCGCGGATCTGCAGTTGCTGCTCTGCCATCGGGCAGAACAATGTCAGCAAAAATTCGTGCTGATTCTGGTCGCTCCGAGCGCCATGGCATTATTGAAAATGTAGATGGATCAGGCTTTGCCAACATATCCGATTCGGTAAATCGGGCAAAACCTTCAATCGCTGAACCATCAAAGCCAATTCCTTCAGAGAAGGCGGTTTCTAATTCTGGTGGCGCAATCGCAACTGATTTCAAATAACCAAGTACATCAGTGAACCAGAGATGGATAAATCGAATGCCACGTTCCTCCAAGGTACGCAGAACGAACTCCTGCTGCTTTAGTAATCCATCTTCCATGGCCGGCATACTGCCGTAGCTTCGTTACAGCCATGTTAAATCAACTCAGATTACGAAGTTTTCGCTCTCATCTTGATTGGTTTTTGCCGGTACATCTCGAGTTACCACGCTATTGGCGCTGATTCGAGCGCCTGCACCTACTGTGATATCTCCAATTATGCGAGCACCGGCGCCAATTACGACGCCATTTCCGATAGTCGGATGGCGCTTCGCCTTGGTGTAAGTCCGACCACCCAATGTCACATCGTGGTAAATCATTACATCATCGCCAACGATTGCAGTTTCACCAATGACAACTCCCATGCCATGATCAATAAAGAATCTCCTACCAATCCGGGCTGCTGGGTGAATTTCAATTCCGGTTGCAGCTCTTACCCAATTGGCATAGATGCGCGCCATTAATTTAAGTCGACGGCGCCAGAGAAAATTAGCGATGCGGTGTCCCCAGAGCGCATGTATACCTGGAAAAGTTAAGGCGATTTCCAAACGATTTCGCGCAGAAGGATCTCGATGTAGTGCGTTATCTAGATCCTCTTTAATTAACTTTAAAGTTCTAATCATTTAAGCATCCATCAGATCTTTATAGAGAATTGTTGAAAGATAGCGCTCGCCGAAAGATGGGATGATTACGACAATTGTTTTGCCCGCCATCTCTGGTCGATTAGCAACTTGGGAGGCTGCCCAAAGTGCAGCGCCAGAGGAAATTCCAGCCAAGATTCCTTCTTCAGCTGCAGCTCTACGGGCATATGCGACCGCATTATCTGCCTCGACATCAATTACTTCGTCATAAACATCACGATCAAGAATTGGAGGTACAAAGTTTGGTCCAATACCTTGAATTGGATGGCCGCCAGGTTTTCCGCCATTGAGAATTGGCGATGCGGCAGGTTCAACCGCAAAAATCTTTATCTCAGGCTTACGTGACTTTAGAACTTGTCCGATTCCGGTAATGGTGCCGCCAGTTCCAATTCCTGCAACAACTGCATCCACTTTCCCATCGGTATCGCGCCAGATTTCCTCTGCTGTAGTTTTACGGTGAATCTCTGGGTTAGCTTCATTTTCAAATTGGCGAACCAAAACAGCTCCGTTGGCACCTAGTTCTTCGGCTTTCGCAACGGCGCCCTTCATTCCTTCA
>JBJSWS010000127.1:0-4079 GCA_046085985.1 Actinomycetales bacterium | reverse complement strand
TCATCACCAAAACTCGTTAATGCGCTCGCCGTTGTCGGGGCGCCCGCTAAAAGAGCTCGTGACTTACCATCCTTTGCAACAGTACGAGCCAAGAGGAGTGAATTTTCCTCAATTTCTGGATCATGCTCTGCAATCAAATTTTCTAGTTCGGCGCTTGGATTTTCAGGTAGGAGAAATCGCCCCGTTACCTGGAGCCTTTCATTTCCGGCTCGAACTAAATCCGAATCACTCTTTCCGCCCAGAACCAATGAAAGCGCTGTTAGGACCATGGTTTTCCCGGCACCAGTTTCTCCCGTTAGAACATTTAATCCTGGCGAGAATTCAACTGTCGCATTGTCAATGACTCCCAAGCCTTTTATGGAGAGCTCTTCCAATCGGGAACGAGAAATTTTTCCCGCCTTACTTACCACGCCAACCATCCACAGGTAATTTAAATTTTGCCACCAGCCGATCAGTAAATGGTGCGTTATCAATATGCGCTAATGAGATAAAAGATTTTTCGCTCGTTAAGATAATGCGGTCGCCTTCAACTAATTGAACTTTTCGAAGCCCATCGGCGGAGAGAACACCAATCTCACTCTCAACATCTATAGCGATTTGCGATCTTGGTGATACGACCATCGGATCGGAGAAGAGCGCATGGGCAGCAAGTGGAAGCAAGACAAGCGCATCGACATCCGGCCAAACCACAGGGCCACCTGCGGAGAATGCATATGCAGTTGAACCGGTTGGCGTTGCGCAAATGACACCATCACATCCCCAACGGGATAAAGGTCGATGATCGATTTGAACAAATAATTCAATCATCGCTTCTGTATTTCTCTCAACGGCAACCTCATTGAGCGCCCAGCCATTTGTAAGAACTGAATCACCACGTTCAACTTTATATGCCAAAGTCATGCGCTTTTCTACTGAGTAACTTCTATTTGAAATCGCATCAACTAAAATTGCAATTGAGGGTTTTTCTATCTGTGCCAAGAAACCGACATGACCAAGATTAATTCCAAGAACCGGCAGCTCGCTACCATGAGCGATTTCTGCACCGCGTAAAATTGTTCCGTCACCGCCGAGAACTAGAACCAATTCAGCATCATTTCTTTGAGCGATTAATTCGCTATCTGATAACTTGACAACGCCGGCGATATCAACGATTGACGAGGTTAAAACCGCAAAATTCTTATTATTAAGATCGTTAACTATCTCTTGAGCTAAGGCATGAGCTTCGTCCCGCGTTGGATGAAGAACCAAAATAATCTTTCGACTCATGCCGGTCCTCTCGATATTGCCTCAGATAAAAGGTGATCGTCCAGAGCCGAGGCTCCAGCTTTTAACCAGAGGAAATATTCCACATTTCCCGAAGGGCCGGGTACTGAACTTGCAACTACGCCTTTGACGCCAAATCCCAGGAGGAAAGCAGCATCAGCTACGGATTTCACAGCATCAAATCTGAGAACTGGATCCCTGACAACACCGCCTGCGCCGACCTTCTCTTTCCCCACCTCAAACTGAGGTTTAACCATCAACAGGAAATCTGCAAAGGGCTTGCCAAGAGAGATCAATGATTTTAGAACGCTGCGCAGAGAGATAAAAGATAAATCAGCTACCACCAAATCTACTGGCTCTCCAATCTCGGAGAGTTGTAAATCCTTTATATTCTTTCGATCAATCATTAACACACGTTGGTCTTTTTGAAGATTCCAAGCCAATTGACCGTATCCCACATCAACTGCGATGACCTTCGCTGCACCTTCTCTTAGCAATACATCTGTAAAGCCGCCGGTAGATGCTCCAGCATCCAAAGCCACTTTTCCTTCAATTTCAATATCGGGGAAAGCACGCAGTGCGCCAAATAGTTTTTGGCCACCCCGAGAGACAAAACTTTCTTTCTCTTTGGAAATATGAATAGAGTCATCTGGATTCACTTGAGTGGAGGATTTAATTGCAGGTATCCCCTTGACAATGACGACGCCCGATTCAATTAATAATTGCGCGGATTCTCGTGACCGAGCTAGGCCACGTTTTACTAGTTCTAAGTCAAGGCGATTTCGCAAAACAACCCTTTAAGAGTTGGATATACCTTCAACGGCCGAGAGCGCTTCGGTAAGTTCTGTGTGAACCTCTTCAAAGCGTCTGCCGTGCTCTTCGAGTGGTGATAACCCAATCTCATTAACTTTTCTTTTTATCTCGGAGATGCGCTCTAAGTTATCATTCATAATTTCTACTTACCGTTCTTCTTAGCTGAAGATTTCTTGCTTGAAGATTTTTTACTTGGCGATCTCTTTGCCCCGCTCTTTTTGGGAGCAGATTGCTTGGCAGAAGAATCTTCACCAGTTGCCGAACCCTTCTTCATGAGCAGATCTCGTAAATCTCTTATTTCCTTAGTCAGCTCTCGTTCTAATCGCGATAAATCCGCTTCCTTAGCAAAGCCCATTTTGGCCACATTTCGCTTCACTTCCTCTTCGACGCGAGCCTTAATTGCCTCCCCACTCTCTCTCGCCCAGTTATTTAGGGCAGCTGCTAACTCCTGAGGGGTTTTCTCGCCATTGCCAATCTTCATCAGATATGTACGAAGTGCAGAGAAGAGATCATTTGCCATGGCTTAAAGGTACCTAATGGCGGACGAGTTGGCGCGCTTCAACTTGCCATCGGCTTCCAATCGATTTACCTGCCTTCCAGAAGCGCCTTCTAATTACTCCTTCTATAGATACCCAATCTTGATCTGCAAATTTCATAGCTCGTTTTCGCAGAATCGAACTCCAACTGGCAATATCTAAAGTATCCACGCCGGCTCGATCGTCGCGCTCGATGACGAGCCTAAACTCAACAACTTCGTCTCCGCTTGGAAGTGAACGTTGCGATGGTGTTCCGCTTACGCGACCGGTTAGATAAACGGTATTTTCAAAGACTTTCTTTGCTTTCATTTGAGAAACCTTTCTAGAGAATGGATATCTCAAATTCTCTAGATTGGATATGACAATTAACTTAATTATTCAGCTATATGTGGATGAGTTTTCTCAAACGCTTTTACTTCATCAATTCGTCCGGCAGAAACTAGGGCATCTCGGTAAGCTCGATGTAGTCGAGCGCTCCAAGAAGCATCTTTCTCGTTTAATTCCGCGCAAGTAAGTGTAAGTACTGCAGCATCATGTTCTCCAAGAGCGCTTCTCGCGCCAGCTGCCGCAATCCGCATCTCAACGCGACCTTCTCTTGAAAGCTCCTTTTCAGCAATTTTTCCAGCGATTTCCAGCGCTTTTCGAGGGTTTCCTAAAGCAACTTCACACTGAGCGATATACGGCAAAATCTCCTTAGATCCAGTTATTCTCGAGGCTGCCCGTAAATCTTTTTGTGCTATCTGATATTCGCCGGCTCGTAAGGCGGCAATGCCTGCCTTCTCTCTGACAATTCCGAGTCGCCCAGCGCGATAAACAATTTCCTTTCCGTGTTGATGAGCTTCTCGGGGATTGGTTTCTAATAATTTTTCGAGCGCAACCATATGGCGTGCCACGCTCTTTGCATTTCCAGGCGTTAAAGATTCAAGTTGAAACTTGATCTTCTTATCTATTTCATCGCCGGTAATCTCTTGATCAACCCAAGGACGGGCAAAATTGCGTTCGCGCTCATGCGGGCCTGTTATTTTCTCCGGCCGCTTGGCTCGCAAATTTGAGCCGCTTTGCTCTCGTTTTGAATCTCGTTTTAAATCACGTTTTGGATCTCTACTCGAAGTTCTTTTCGAATCTTTCGTTAAATCTTTTCCTGCGAATTTTCTTGGACTTTTTTTGGAATCTCTACTTGAATCTCGACTGGAATCTCGACTGGAAGATTTACTTGTCTTTTTATCTGATCTTCTCGAGTTCCTCGAATTATTAGAACTACTTGAACTCTTTCTTCTCTCTTAAAATGAAAAAGGTGCCACTTTCGTAACCCCTTCCTCTAATTTAAGCCCGGCGGCGTTCTACTCTCCCACAAGGTGACCCGTGCAGTACCATCGACGCTGAGAGGCTTAACTTCCGGGTTCGGAATGGGACCGGGTGTTTCCCTCTCGCTATGACCGCCGAAACGCTATTGAGATGTCAATCAAA
>JBJSWS010000126.1:0-413 GCA_046085985.1 Actinomycetales bacterium | reverse complement strand
CAGATGACTTACGAAACTCCTGATGCCACATTCTTGGCAGAACAAGTTGCATCTTTGATGCCAGATACCGAACCGGTCTATCAAGCAAGCCGTGGATTAGATCATGGAGCATGGGTGCCATTAAAAGTCATGTATCCAGATGCAGATATTCCAGTACTGCAGATGTCGATGCCTACTTCCAATCCAGAGAAATTGATGCAATTAGGTAAGCGTTTACAAACACTTCGTGATCAAGGTGTTTTAATCATTGGTTCTGGATTTCTAACTCATGGCTTGCCATTCTTACGAGATTGGCGAATCGATGCCGCAGCACCTAGTTGGTCTAGCGACTTTGATACTTGGGCCGCAGAAGCGCTTGCAAAGGGCGATGTAGATTCATTGAGTAATTTCAAAGAGTTAGCGCCAGGTATGCC
>JBJSWS010000125.1:0-1825 GCA_046085985.1 Actinomycetales bacterium | reverse complement strand
TGTCCCATTGAAGCTGCAAGTCCCATCGCAACTGTTGCAACATCATTCTTTATATATTGCATCGTGTCATAGATAGCCATACCCGCCGAAATTGAACCTCCGGGAGAATTTATGTAAAGGTAAATATCTTTCTCAGGATCTTCTGCTGCGAGAAGGAGCATCTGAGCGGCAATTGCGTTCGCCATTGAGTCTTCTACAACTGATGCAAGGAAAATAATTCGTTCCTTAAGCAACCGGTTGTAAACCTGATCATCCAAACCGCCGGCATTACTAGATGCCATGCGTGGGTTAATTAGCTCCAAAAAAGTCCTCCTGAGATTGCGTTATGTAGTGACCTTAACGCTCCGGAAGGAAATTTGCTTCCCAAAATCCGCGAAAATGCCCTCTGTTCGCTCAGGGCAGATAGTTATTCGGTGGCAGCTTCAGTTGCAGGCTTGGGATTTAACTTTGAAAGATCGATTGCGCGACCTGATGCGTCCTTAATTTTGACTCTCTCGAGAACTGTTGCGAGGGCTTTTGTTCTGGAAACTTCAGCCATCAAGGCGGCAATCTGCCCTGCCTGACTTAATTGCTGTGCGAACTGATCTGGAGACATTCCGTAACGGGCTGCGGTGCGAATCAAATACTCAGTTAGCTCTGCTTCTGAAACCTGAACTTCTTCAGATTTAACGATTGAATCCAACAAGAAATCTGCACGAACAGAGCGAGTGATTTCCTCAGTAACTTCAGTTCTATGCGTTTCATCTTCTAGTCGATTCTCTTTTTCAAGATGATCGTGAACTTCATCTTTTACGAGTTGTTCTGGAACTTGAATTTCTACGTTATCAAGAAGGTGCTTCAAAAGTGCGTCGCGAGCTTCTGCGCCTTGCTCCATTGCCTTGAGGCGGGAAAGTCTCTCTTTTGCATCTTTCTTTAATTCATCAAGAGTTTCAAATTCACTAGCAAGCTTTGCAAACTCATCATTAAGTTCTGGAAGTTCTCGCTTCTTAACGGCCTGCAATGAAACGCTTACTTCCCCAGTTTCTCCTTCTTTCATGCCTACGAGCTGGGTATTAAATGTCTTGTTCTCGCCAACCTTCATACCTTCGAGAGCGGCATCTAGCCCATCAATCATTCGATTAGAGCCAACTTCGTAGGAAATATTGTTGGCGGTTCCGCCTTCAACATCTTTACCGTCCACCTTGGCAACCAAATCAATGGTTACAAAATCTCCGGAGGCTGCGTCTTTTTCAATTGTCGTTAAAGTTCCAAAGCGAACACGTAGCGCTTCAATCTGCTCATCAACGTCTTTTTCAGTGACTTCAACATCAGAGACACTTAGCTCGATTGTCGAGAAATCTGGCAGCTTTATTTCAGGGCGAATATCTACTTCAACTTCGAACTTAACAAGCTCGTTATCTTTCAATTCTTTTATATCGACGGTGGGCCGACCTACAACGAGTACATCGTTTTCTCGAGCGGCTTGGGTGTAGAACTCTGGAAGAGCAGTATTGATAGCTTCGTTAAGAACATTTCCGCGACCAACTCTTTGATCAATTAGCTGACGTGGAACTTTTCCTTTACGGAAACCAGGGATTGAAACTTGCTGCGAAAGTGTTTGATAAGCAGTTGCAACATGTGGCTCTAGATCCTTGAAATCTAAATCAATTGAGATACGAACTCGAGTCGGTGATAGAGATTCGACGGCGCTCTTCACGTGACTCCTTACTATTACTTATTTATTACTGGTCGGGGCGGAGGGACTCGAACCCACGGTCTTCTGCTCCCAAAGCAGACGCGCTAGCCACTACGCTACGCCCCGCGGCGTAGGTGGCAGAGTCTAGAT
>JBJSWS010000124.1:0-4593 GCA_046085985.1 Actinomycetales bacterium | reverse complement strand
AGAATGATCGGCAAAATCAACCAGACAAGTGGTGGAATGAAGTTGGGATCTTTTCCAGCAATTAAATTGGCAAGGCTTTGATTTATTCCGCCACCTGGCTCTGGCATAACAAACATCGCAGCACCAACCAATAAGAAGCTTGTTGCAAGCGTTACTACGATGTCAGCGATACCTGATGCCGAGATAATCCAACCCGTTAGTGCGCCAACGCCGGCGCCTACAAACAAGAAGAAGATTGCATAGAGAACAGATGTCTTGAAATCAGTTCCCTCCATATATCTGGCACTTAAAACGTTTATCAAAACAGCTTCTGCGCCAATCGCTATATTAATACCGCCACCGATAATGATTAACGCTTGTCCCATAGAAAGTAAGGCAATCGGCAAGATGCCAAGAACGAATGTTCGAGCCTCGTATGCACCAAATTGCGGAAGCTGATTGATACGCCATAACCCTAAGAAGATGGCGAGGAAAATAATTGCAATCAGCCAACTTTGCCTGCGAAGCGATACTAGATTCATTTGCTACCAACTAATCCGTGCGCAGCGTTCATCAAACTCTCTTCATCGCATTGGTGGATAGGAAGTTCTGCTTGAACTTTACCTTCATATATAACAATTGCTCGATCGCAGGACATCTGAATTTCACGAAGCTCTGAAGTGAAGAGTAAAACTGATTTGCCTTCATTTGCGAAGTTACGAATCAATTCATAAATCTGTTGTTTAGTTCCGACATCAATTCCACGAGTTGGATCAAAGCAGAGCAGGAGATCAAATCCAGTAGTAATCCAACGGCCGATCGTTACTTTCTGTTGATTTCCTCCAGAAAGTCTCTTCACTTGAGATTTAGCGCGAGTATCAATTTCAAGTGCGGCAACTGCATTATCAACGGCTCGCTCTTCATCTTTAGTTTTGATTCGGCGCCAATTTGATAGACCTCTAAATCTAGTGAGCGCAAGATTTTCTCTAATTGATCTTTGAGACAATAGAGCGGTCTTTCGATCTCCCGGAACGAGTGAAATACCAAGTTTGATTGCATCATTTGGATGTTTGAAATCAACGCTCTGGCCATTTACATATATCTCACCTGAAGTTGGTTTAGCTTCACCCGCGAGGATTTCAAAAAGTAAGTCCTGACCTTGGCCTTCAAGTGCGGCGACACCCAGAACTTCACCTTTACGAATAGAAAATGAGACATCAGAGAGATTCTTGCCTCCGGAAATATTCTTCACTTCGACTAGAACTGAAGCTGAATTTGAACTACCTAGTTCTCGTCGCTTAGCAGCAGAAACCTTATTTTTATCGCCCAACATCGCTGAAACTATTCGTTCTTCACTGCCCTTAGTAGCAGGGAAAGTATCTACATCAATACCATCACGAAGAACCGTTGCCCGGTCACAGATCTCTTCGATCTCGGCCAATCTATGTGAAATAAAGATAACGGATTTACCTTTAGCTTTCTGCGCATTCATAATAGCGATAACTTTTTCGGCTAGATCAACTGGTAACGCTGCGGTTATTTCATCTAGTATCAACAATTCTGGGTCATGTGTTAGCGCGCGAGCCAGATCAATCATGCGCAAAATTGGTAATTCAATATTTCCGGCAACTTCATTTAAATTAACAGTGATTCCCATTGCCGCCAGCTCAGATACAAAGCGAGTTTGATTGGTTCCTGTAAGAATCAGATTTCGTTGGATAGAAATATCAGGTATCAGTGCAGGATCTTGAAATACCGGAGCCACGCCATTTTTACGGGCATCATCGGGTGAGAGAAATTTAATTTCTTTGCCATGTAATTTTATGGTGCCGTTATCTGAAGTTATTACACCTGTAAGGATCTTTACTAAGGTGGATTTACCGGCGCCATTTGCGCCAAGTAGGGCGTGGATTTCACCTGGCTGGACTTCTAAATTTGCATTTTTTAAAGCGACGACTGGTCCATATGACTTAGCAATTGATTTGATCTCTAAAAGTGTCATCGGAATCCAATCTTAATTCTTTAGTTTATAAACCTTGAGGCTTGAAGTTTTAGCTCCAAGCCTCAAGATTCTTATTACAACTTTTTTCTAGTGAACTAGAAATTAAGCACGTGCTCCGTCATCTGAATCTTGAGGAGCCTTGCAACGGAAGAGTTGCGTAGGTGTGAAAGTTGTATATCCAGGAAGTGAAAGTGTTGCCGAGAAGGTAGCTTCTTGTGAAGCAACGATTCGGGAATCAATTTCCTTCTTATTGTCCTTGTAGGTAAGAGCCTTAGGAGTCAATAGATTCTGTGCTGGAACTGATTTTCCATCTAGAAGATCTACTGCAACCTTAAGAGCTGCGCCACCAACAATCGCTGGATTTGGAACAACGATTCCCACGAAGCCCTTAGGTGCAAGTGACTTTGTAAGTTTCATGAATTCATTGTTGTCAGAACCGACGACAGGAATGTACTTACCACGTAGCTTCTTGGTCATCGCAGTAACGATGTTGTAATCGATACCTGATGTCCAGACGCCTTGGAACTTACCTGGTACTAGCAATTGATTAGCGAGAGTACCGCCAGTTGCCCAATCCCAGTTGGTAAATACTTCTTTTGTAATCTTAATGTTCTTGTACTTCTTCATTTCAGCTTTAAAGCCCTTATCGCGATCGGTATCAGCACCTGCTCCTGAAGCTCCGCGCATGTAAAGAACGTTACCCTTGTAATTCATTGCCTTTGCAAGTGCTGCAGCACCAACTCGACCATAAGCAACTTGGTCATTAGCAACAAGAGTTGTGTTAGGTGCAGTAATCGCGTTATCTACTGCAATAACTTTGATACCAGCAGCAACAGCTTCTGCGATTGCAGCGTTGTTAGCGGTTGGTGATCCGGAGTTAACGATAATTGCGTTCATACCAGAGCTGATTAATGAACGAATATCTGCTGACTGCTCAGCATCGGTTGCATTTCGTGAAAGAACCTTAACTTCTTTAACTTTGCCCGAGAGAGTAGCTTCAGCTTTAATTGCACAAACCATTGTTTCGCGCCATGAGTTTCCTGCCCAGCTATTGCTGACACCAATCTTGTATGTCGCAGCAGCTTGCGCTGGAACTCCCATCACGGAGACGCTGATAAGAAGCGCGATTGAAGTTGCCAATCCGAAGAATGACTTCATCGTCTTTCTTGCTTTCATTCTCTGTTCCTTCCTAGTACTAGGTAGTCATAGATCCCTGATTGGCGAGGTCCAACCAAGGTCTCTATTTACCCACCATCTTCCCCTCTTTTGGAAGAGATGGCAGATAAATTTTCTGTGATTTACGCATTAGCGCCCTTTAGCCTCGATGAGATTCTGCGAGCGTGCTCTGCGTATGCTGAGTCAAATAATTTCTTGCTTTTCTCAGGGCCGATAACTGATGAACTAGTTATGACCGGAACGTTATGGCCGCTTCGCACTAATAAGTCAGCGGTCTGAACTTTGATTTCATTAACGATTGCGATTGCAGTAACAGTTGAACCAGGTCCAACCCGAGTCTCTAAACCGGGGACATCAACCAGCGCATCGCCAATCGGAGTACATAGATCTATGGCAAGATCAACATGATCAATCAAAGTTGTACCGCTGGAATGGGTTGGCTTACCATCTTTGTTTTGAGCGATTGAAGTAACAGCAATTGTCTTAATTCCGGCCGCACTTGCACCACGAGCCATCTCAAGTGGGACCGCAGATTTTCCATTTACGCTAAAGACAATCAACATATCTTGTGGTTTCAATATCCAGTTCTCGAGAATCTGATCTGCTAAACCTTCAACGCGTTCGATAAACATCGCTTGGCGTTGACCATTAGCGCCAACCACTTGGGTATGAAATGTCATCGATAGTTCGCCGATGGGATTAAAACCAGGGAATGAGCCATAACGCGGAAACATCTCTTCAATTGGGATTCGTGAATGTCCGGTGCCGAATAAATGGACGACGCCATCATTAGAAATACTTTCAAAACACCATTGCGCCGCTTTAGAAATGGCATTACCTTGTTCATCTAGAAGACGCTCTAAGAGTTGGTGAGCGGCTGCGGTCCATCGACCAGCAAGTGGTGATGAACCTGCAACCGACATCATTCCCCCTAGGAGTAAACCTAAATGTATAGACGACTTAAGAGAAGGTAGTCGCAGCCGGATGAGAAATCAAGGTCCGAGATACCGCGAAATTGAGTCGTGGCTGCGTGCACTCATTGAAGAAGGCGAACCTGGCCGGTTAATTCCTTCCGAAGTAGAGGTAGCTGCCCGCTTCAAAGTAAGTCGTATGACAGCACGTCAGGCGATTATGAATCTCCTTAGAGAAGGTCTAGTCGATCGCCGCCGTGGCGCTGGAACATTTATTGCAAGTAAACCAATTCATAGAACTGAAGGTGTTCTCTTCTCATTTACTGAGGATATGCGCCGCCGCGGCAAAGAACCATCCTCGGTGATGTTATCGGCTGGATTAGAAATAGCTAGCGCGCGCGATCGTGAAGCTCTGAAGTTAAAAGGTAAAGGTAAGGTCGTTGTAATTCGCCGAATTCGGTTAGCTGACGATATTCCGCTAAGTATTGAACGCGTTGCACTAATTCCAGAATGTAAAGATGTGTT
>JBJSWS010000123.1:0-3138 GCA_046085985.1 Actinomycetales bacterium | reverse complement strand
TGCAGCTGTTGTGGCAACTGGCAGAAGTGATCAACCTAACCAAATAAATAATGTTTTAGTCTTCCCAGGAATCTTTAGGGGTTTACTAGATGGCAATATCACTAAGATTACCGATGATATGTTGATTAGAGCAGCAGGTGCCATTGCATCTTGTGTTAGTAGTGAGCAGTTAAATGCAAACTTCATAGTGCCAAGTGTCTTTGATCAAAATGTTGTTAAGGCTGTTGCTGCTGCGGTTAAGGAATGTTCTTGAGTATTGCCGATTGGGCAACGCAGTATCTCGATGCAGCTGGCCCGTTCTTTATCTATCTTTTCTTAGGTTTATTAATCTTTGTTGAAACTGGAATTCTGGTCGCATTTTTCTTGCCCGGTGATTCAATCCTCTTTGCTGCTGGATTAGTTGCGGCAACTAGAGATGATGTAAATATTGTCTTCTTGGTCTTTGTGATCTTCTTAGGTGCCTTTATCGGCGATCAATTTGGCTATGTCTTAGGGCGAAAATATGGCAGGGCTTATTTAGAGAAGAAAGATTCGCCGCGAATAAAGAAGATGGTGGTCCGGGCTGAGGCTTTCTATGAAAAATATGGTTGGAGCGCAGTTATCTTGGCAAGGTTTTATCCCTGGATCAGAACTTTTATGCCGCCAATTGCCGGTATCGGAAAGATGAATTACTACAAATTCTTAGCGGCAAATGCTTTGGGTGGCTTACTTTGGGGAGTCGGTATAACTCTCCTTGGTTATTACGCCGCTTCAATACCAGCGCTTAAAGATTCATCGCGGGCAATTGCTGCCTTCTTCATTATCTTAACGATTGTAATTACGATCAAAAACTATATTCGCGCTCGTCGGGATTGACGAACACCACCGACGATAACTCCTAAGTAAGTCATTGCAATACCCGTAACCAAATACCAACTAACGGTAATTCCCTCACTTGGCAGATAAAGATCAAGAAGTAATGAACCAAATAATTGGCCACCCACACTAAATAAAGTAAATGTTAAGACACCTAAATGTTGGACAATAAGCGCAGTAAAGGCGATATAGATAACGCCAATAACCCCACCGGTATAAATCCACCAAGGTCCCGCGGGAAGCGGCTGTAATTGATTTCGCCCAGTTATGACTAGTAGACCGATAAAGAAAATTAGAAATGAAGTACCGGTAATAAAATTTATTAAGGATGTTGCATAGCTCTCCTGCGAGTACTCATTTATCTGACCATTAAGAGCGCGTTGTACGCCAACAAAGGCGCCAGCAAGAACTGCGAAAATCACTGATAGGTGAGAGAAATCAATGCCCGCCAACTTATCCCAGACTGAAACCAGAACCGCCAAGATTGTGATTACTGCGGCCGCGACTCTTCTTGGCGAAATTAATTTTGGACCACCGCCAGTTAGTCCAATTCGATCAACAAGAAGTGAGGTTCCAGTTTGTCCAGCAATCGAAGCGACTGAATAGAGCGCAACGCCAATCAACGGAACAATGCTGGTTTGCAAGGCGACAAAACAGCCGCCAAGTGCTCCAGCAAGTAAGCGCCACTTAGGTAATTTTCCGGTCGCAACTGCTAATCGAATCTTCTGTAATCCGCTCTTAACTTTCTTACTAACAAGTGCATAGATTGAAATAAAGAGTAAACCTGAAGAAAATGAAATAAGAGCGGCTTGCGGTGCATTATCGAGACGTAGCGATAGCTCGCCATTAGCGCGCGCTTGTAACGCGATCATTACGCCAGAGATAGCGGCAAGCGCGTCAAGGCGCAGCGTTTTATTGCCCGATTCGCTCACTTAGCTCCAACCATTGGTTCTCTAATTCCTGACGGCGCGATGATACCTCGCGTAACTTCTCACTGATTTCAAGTAAGCGTTGGTGATCAAAAGATGCTGCAACTTCCTCTGCTTTTAGCTCTGCCTCCTCGGCAACAACTTTGGCAATCTGTTTATCTAACTTTGCAATCTCTTTCTTTATTAAGCGCTCTTCAGCAGCGTTCGAAATTCCCTTTTCGACTTTCTGGGCAAGTTCTTGCTCGCGAATTGCCTCACGCAGTTCTAGATACTGATCAATTCCTTTTGGTAGATCTCGTAGCTCCTCATTACCAAGTAAGCCATAGAACCGATCACAAGTACGCTCGAGAAAATAACGATCATGTGAGATCACAATTAAGACACCTGCAAATGAATCAAGCAGGTCCTCAAGGGCAGCTAGAGTTTCTACATCTAAATCATTTGTCGGCTCATCAAGTAATAAGAGATTCGGACTTCCCATAAGTAAACGAGTTAATTGCAATCGTCGCTTCTCACCGCCCGATAAATCACGAATCAATCTTTGTTGACCACCGAAATCAAAGCCAAGGCGTTCGCATAATTGTGAAGCCGATAATTCACGTCCACCGCCAAGTTCCACTTGTAGAGCAACACGTTCAACAGCTTCTAATACTCGCCATGTTGGATTTAACTCCTCTAAATGCTGTGAGAGAAAGGCGCGTTTAACAGTTGTACCAACCTGCATTTTTCCAGCAGTGAATCGATATTCGCCAGATAGTGCTCGCATCAAAGTTGTCTTACCCGAACCATTAAATCCAACAATTGCAATTCGATCACCTGGTGCAATATTCCAATCGAGTGAATCGATTAATGTGTTCTCACCAATTGTTAACCGCACCTTATGTAATTCAATTACTTTGCTGCCAAGGCGATTCGTTGCAAAATTTAATAACTCGGCTTGATCTCGTGGCGCCGGTTCATTTGCAATCAATTGATTTGCAGCATCGACTCTAAATTTTGGTTTAGAAGTTCGCGCTGGCGCACCACGTCGCAACCAGGCAAGCTCTTTTCGAATCAGATTATTACGTCTGGCATCCTCAGCTGCAGCTTGGCGCGCTCGTTCTGCTTTAGATAGCACATAAGCAGAATAACCACCTTCATATTGGAGAACTTCACCGCCAACAACTTCCCAGGTTTGATCGGCAATTTCATCTAGAAACCAACGGTCGTGAGTTACAACTACCACTGCTAAATCACGGCGCATGCGAATATGTCCAGCAAGCCAGGAAACACCTTCAATATCCAAATGATTGGTTGGCTCATCCAATAGAACTAAATCAAGTAGCTCAATTAATAACTTGGCAATTCCTACTCT
>JBJSWS010000122.1:0-2519 GCA_046085985.1 Actinomycetales bacterium | reverse complement strand
CCGCCATCTAAATTAACGGCTTCGTATCCAAGTCCCTTTAACAACATAGTTGCGGTGTGAGCGCGCTGACCTACTTGACAAGAGACGAGCACCTTTTGATTTCCAATTTCTTGATGTCGAGCTCGAAGTTCGTCAACGGGGATATTGAAAAATCCTGGAATCATTCCTCGAGCGCACTCACCAGGAGTTCGAACATCTAGTAGCGCATACCCTGAGTCACGATAAGTATCTATCTCGTGCCATTGGGCGGTTTTTGTCAGACCAGAAACAATATTCTCTGAAATATAACCGAGCATGTTGACTGGATCTTTAGCGCTTCCAAATGGCGGTGCATAAGCCAATTCGAGATCTGCCAGCTCTGGAGCGGAAATGCCTCCTCGAATAGCTGTCGCGATTACATCGATTCGCTTATCAATTCCATCTTTGCCTACGCCTTGTGCTCCATAAATCTCGCCGTCTTCTGGATTTATCAATAGCTTTAACGAAAGAGTTTCTGCCCCTGGATAATAACCGGCATGTGAACCAGGGTGTGTATGAATCGCTCGATGGTTTATCCCGGCTGCCTTAAGTCGTTTTTCATTCCATCCGGTTACTGCGACCGCAAGTTCAAAAACTTTAACGATTGCAGTTGCAATCGTCTTTACCTTTCGGGTCTTTCTACCATTGATATGGTCAGCAATAACTCTGCCGTGACGATTCGCAATATTTGCAAGCGGGACCAAGGTGGCACTCTCATCTAGCTCATCTTTCTTTTCCGCCGCATCGCCTAATGCATAAATATTCTTATCACTTGTTAAGTTATTTTCATCAACTGAAATTCCACCTCGCGTACCAATATTCAGAGCTGCCGTTTTAGCCAAAGTAGTATCAGGGCGTACTCCGATTGCAAGAATTATCAATTCCGCAGGAAGAACTACGCCATTAGCTAGCCTGACGTTTTCATTCCCAACAGATACTGCCGACGTACCTAAATGAAGCTCGACGCCGTTTTTGGTCATCTCATTAGCAACCAGCAATGCCATCTCGGGATCTAAAGGTGCCAAAACTTGATCGCTAGCTTCAACTAGCGAGGTCTTGATGCCGCGATGAACTAGGTTTTCTGCCATCTCGACACCAATGAAGCCGCCGCCAATTACGACCGCGCTCTTTGGCTTTGCAGAGACTGCGTTAAATATTTTCTTTGTATCTTCCACTGTCCGCAATGTCATTGCCCGTGAAATGCCTTCTATCGCCGGAACGATCGGTGTCGCCCCCGGACTAAGAATCAATTTGTCGTAATTCATTTCAAAAAGCTCACCGGTCGAGAGATTCTTCGCTTTAACGACTTTCTCGGTTGGCTTAATTTCATTAACTTCGCAATTAACTCGGACATCTAAATTAAAGCGCTTATTTAAACTCTCTGGAGTTTGTAGCAATAGATCTTGCTCTTTTTGAATTACCCCACCTATGTAATATGGCAAACCGCAATTGGCATAGGAAACAAATCCGCTCTTTTCAATAACGACAATTTGAGCTTCATTATCAAGCCTGCGCAATCTGGTAGCAGCAGACATGCCGCCTGCTACCCCACCAACAATTACATATTTCTTCATTCCGTTATAGCTCCAGCAGCCGCAAGTTGATCAAATCCTCCGCCATTGAAATTTAAAATTTTGGTAAAGCCAGCTTCTGCCATTCTCTCAGCAGCCAGCGTTGAACGGCGACCACTTCTGCAGTAAAGCGCATAAGTTGCGTTTTTATCTAAGTTTGCGATGCCGCTATCAAATGCACCTGACTCCACATCAATGTTTAAAGCACCTTGTAAGTGTCCACTTGCATATTCGCCATAAGTTCTGACGTCGATAATTTGAACGTCGCCAGATTGAGTCTCGGCAATAAAGGTATTGGCGTCTACGTTTGTAATTGCTGAGCTCCCTCCGCTAGAACAAGAGGTTAAGAGTAATGATGAGATAAGCATTGCAATGATTCCGATAGTCCCTACTTTGGATATTTTTTTCATATTAAGCCAAGCTCAGAAAGAGCTTCTGTAACCTTTCTCTTTGTTCTGGGTTATTACTCTTATTGTCGAGAATGCACTCTTGTAAACTTGATGCAATTAGTGTGATTGCTGCGGTGTTCATCGCTTTACCTACTGCAGACATCTGATGAACCACTTCTTCACAGCTTCGACTTTCTTCTAACATCCGAATTACTCCGGCGATCTGGCCTTCTGCGCGCTTTACCCGCTTTAATATTTCATCGAGTTGATCCTGATTCTTCAGCGCAGGCGCAACAACTTTTCGCGGCATTTTGACCTCCTTGGCTGGACAGTAGCATACCCCCGGGGGTATGACAATAGAGGTTAACTCGCTGGTTGAATAACCCGATGCGAATTGTCGTTATCGGAGCTGGAGTCATTGGCTCTTCAATTGCACTTCAACTTTCTCGAAATGGCAATGAAGTTATAGTCATCGAACGAAATTCTGCAGCCGGTATGGGATCGACTAGCGCTTCAAGCGCTGTTGTGAGATTTAACTATT
>JBJSWS010000121.1:0-4235 GCA_046085985.1 Actinomycetales bacterium | reverse complement strand
CGATTGCAAATGCTCTAGAGAAGAAGCTCTATGCCGCGGGTGTCCATAGCTATATTTTGGATGGAGATAACTTACGTCTTGGATTAAATAAAGATCTTGGTTTTACCAAAGAAGACAGAGCTGAAAATGTACGTCGCGTCGCTGAAGTTGGTAAATTAATGGTAGATGCCGGATTAATTGTGATTGTTGCACTTGTCAGTCCATTTAAAGTAGATCGCGATCACGCCCGTGAATTGTTCGGTGATGGTGATTTCATTGAAGTTTGGGTTAAGACTCCTGCCGAAGTTTGCGCCGAGCGTGATCCGAAGGGGCTATACAAGAAGGCAAAATCAGGAGCTTTGCCTAATCTCACAGGAGTCGGTCAAGAATATGAACCACCAACAGATGCAGAATTGGTCCTCGATGGAACGGAGGAAATTTTGATCAACGTTGATAAGTTGATCAAAGAAATTCTGTAACTAAAACTATTCTTACATTCTTCATCACGAATCTAGTTACAGGTTAGGGTTCGCTTCCATTCTACGCAGCGTTTCAATTCGCTCTTGAATTGGTGGATGCGTCGCAAAAAGTTTTGAAGCAGCAGATGCATCAAGTGGCGATTCAATATACATATGAGCTACTGCGCTGGATCGGGCTTGAACAACAGTGTTATCGCGGGCTAGAACTTCAAGTGCAGCACGAAGTCCAGCTGGATTTCGCGTAAATGAAACGGCGGTGGCATCGGCGAGTGCTTCACGTTTTCTAGAGATTGCCGCTTTTAATAAAGTTGCCGCAATCGGCGCCAAAATTAGCGGAATTATGGCAAGAAAGATTGGCATCTGATTTCCATGATGGTCACGATTTCGACCGCCACCAAACCAGAGAACTCGCATCAAAATATCCGAAATTAGCGCAACTATTCCTGCAGTAGTTGCGGCAATGGCCGAAACTAAAGTATCGCGATTGGCCACATGTGACATTTCATGGGCAACGACGCCTTGTAATTCATCTCTATCCATTACATCAAGTAAACCCGTCGTAAATGCAATCAACGCATGGTTGGGATCACGACCAGTTGCAAAAGCATTTGGCGCTGGATCGTCAACAATTGCAATCTTTGGCATCGGTAAACCAGAGGCAATACATACTTCATGAACTAGATTAAATAGTTTCGGATTATCGCTCTCTTGAATAACTTTCGCTCGAGTCATCTTTAAAACTAACTTGTCTGATGCATAGTAAGAACCCCAGACGCTAATTAATGAGATGCCGACCGCAAGTGGAATAACGCCAGCGCCAGTCCCCCCAAAACTTGAGATTGCAACATAGGCAATTAACCAAACTAGTAAGCCCATAAAGAAAAGGAGGCCAAACGTTTTACGCTTATTTGCCGCCTGCAGTGCGCGGAAGTTAGCCATTAGAACTTAACGTTAGGTGCGTTGCGCGCAGCCGGATCATCAACTTCGTAGAACTCGCGGGCGCCAACTTTTGCTAGACCAACAAAGAAACTTGTTGGAATTGTCTTTACGGCGGTATTTAAAGTGCGAACTGTGTCATTATAGAACTGACGTGAGAAAGAGACTTTGTTCTCGGTTGTAGCTAGTTCCTCTTGTAGTTGAAGGAAGTTTGCTGATGCCTTTAGATCTGGATAAGCCTCGGCAACCGCTAGTAAGCCACGGAGCGCATTTGTAAGCGCGCCATCTGCCGCAGCGATTGCTGGCAGAGTTGAAGCTGTTGTTGAAGCTGCACGAGCTTGAACTACTTTTTCTAAAGCTTCGCGCTCGTGGGAGGCATAGCCTTTAACGGTTTCAACAAGATTTGGAATTAGATCTGCACGGCGTTTTAGTTGTACTTCGATCTGGGCAAAGGCCTCATCTACTTGTACATTTAAACGAACTAGGCGGTTATATTGAATAACGGCGTAGATAACAAAAAGTCCTACTGCAATAACGATTAAAAGTGATGCGTCCATGTCTCTAATCTACTCAGATTCTTAAATTACTGAATATTGGTTTTGTGAAAATTAAACCAAGACTTGCTCGGAGTCGGTCCGCGCTGGCCTTGATAACGAGAACCATAGATTGCAGAACCGTAAGGATGCTCAGCCGGAGATGAGAGTTTGATGAGACAAAGTTGTCCGATCTTCATTCCGGGATAGAGCTTGACTGGCAGATTTGCCACATTGGATAACTCCAAAGTGATATGTCCGCTAAAACCAGGATCGATAAAACCTGCAGTTGAGTGGGTTAGAAGTCCAAGGCGACCTAGTGATGACTTTCCTTCTAGTCGACCTGCGATGTCATCGGGAAGAGTGATTACTTCATAAGTTGAGGCCAGGACGAATTCACCAGGATGGAGGATAAAGAAATCATCTGGCGCAACAGCGACTTCGCGAGTGAGTTCGGATTGTTCAACTGATGGGTCAATTACTTCATATTTATGGTTTTCAAAGACTCGGAAAAATCGATCTAGCCTGACATCAACGCTGGAGGGTTGAATCATCTTGGCGTCGAATGGCTCGACTTGGACCCGGCCGTTCTTAATCTCGGCGGCAATATCGCGATCGCTAAGCAACATGGTTGGCGACCCTACACCTTCGGCGCGCTCGTCTTGCGTAAGTTACTCACCGGTAGCATCCTTGCCTTATGGGACATTACATAGCCAACCTGCGCGATATCGAGTTCTGCCTCTTTGACCTTCTAGATCGCGAATCAATTTTAGGAAAATCGATCTACTCCGATCTCGATCGTGAGACTGCGATGGGAATGCTCGAAGAAGTAAAACGTCTCTGTGAAAATGATCTGGCTGCATCATTTATCGAAGGTGATCGCAAAGGAACTGAATTTAATAAAGCAACTGGCGATGTTAAGTTGCCAGAAAGTTTTAAAAAATCTTATAAAGCTTATGTTGATGGCGAGTGGGGAAAGATCGATGTTCCAGTAGAACTTGGCGGAACTGCAATTCCTCCTTCAGTTCGTTGGGCAATTGCCGAAATGGTTCTCGGTTCAAATCCTGCAGTACATATCTATGCATCTGGTTTTGCATTTTCACATGTTGCTTATGTTTTAGGTTCTGAGCAACAGAAGAAACTTGCCAAGTTAATGGTTGATAAAGCTTGGGGCGCAACAATGATGTTAACTGAACCAGATGCTGGTTCGGATGTTGGCGCCGGTCGATCCAAAGCAGTAAAGCAACCAGATGGAACCTGGCACATCACAGGAACAAAGCGATTTATTACTTCAGGTGATGGTGATATTTATGAAAACATCATTCACTTTGTTCTTGCAAGACCTGAGGGCGCAGGTCCTGGAACAAAAGGCCTCTCATTATTCTTGATTCCAAAATTTATGTTTGATTTTGAAACTGGTGCGCTTGGAAAACGAAATGGCGTTTATGTAACTAACGTCGAACATAAGATGGGCTTAAATGTCTCGGCAACTTGCGAGATGAATCTGGGCGAGAAAGAACCAGCTGTTGGATACCTGCTTGGTGAAGTTCATGACGGAATTGCGCAGATGTTTAAGATTATTGAATTTGCTCGCATGATGGTCGGAACTAAAGCAATTTCAACGCTTTCTGCCGGTTACCAACAAGCACTTGCCTATGCAAAGACTCGTGTCCAAGGTGGCGATATGAAAGATATGGCTAATAAAGCCAGCCCGCGCGTCACCATCATTAAGCATCCAGATGTCCGTCGCTCGCTTATGACCCAGAAGGCATATGCCGAAGGAATGCGCGCGCTAGTTCTTTATACCGCTTCAATTCAAGATGCAGTCTTGCTCGCAAAGGCTGAAGGAAAATCCGAAGATGAGATTGAGGCGCTAGAACATCTAAATGATCTATTGCTACCAATTGTTAAAGGTTATGGCTCCGAGAAAGCTTGGACACTTCTTGGTACTGAATCTCTACAAACTTTCGGCGGCTCTGGCTTTACGATGGATTGGCCGCTTGAACAATATGTTCGAGATGCCAAGATCGATACTTTGTACTAAGGTACAACTGCAATCCAAGGTTTGGATTTCTTCTTCCGTAAGATCATTAAAGATAATGGTCGCGCGCTGACCAAACTCTCTAAAGAAATCGGCGCCTTTGTTGCTGCCGGCGGAAATAACTCTGAAGAGAAGAAAGCTCTTGGAAAAGCTCAAGAAGATCTTCAAGCAATCATTACCCAATTGATTACTCACGCAATGGCGAGCCAAGAAAAACCAGATGAGATTTATAAGTGTGGTTTAAATACAACTCGTCTTTTGATGTCG
>JBJSWS010000120.1:0-3904 GCA_046085985.1 Actinomycetales bacterium | reverse complement strand
GTAATGCTTTCTCTGGAGAACAAGACGACGCCCTTGAACAAATAAGAGCATTCACCAGTAAAGTGCCCTTTCCTACTTCGGACGAAAAAGGAGTCGCATATCTGCTTCTTCATTTTTACTAATAATTAGATCTTGCATGGCCATATTGAGAAGAAGCAGATATGCGACTCCTTTTTCGTCCGAAGTAGGAAAGGGCACTTTACTGGTGAATGCTCTTATTTGTTCAAGGGCGTCGTCTTGTTCTCCAGAGAAAGCATTACGGACAATTACAGGCACTGGATTCTTTTGCTTCTCATATTGCATTTTTGCGGGTGTTACTTTTTGATCATCTTCTTTTAAGTGGTGAAATATTTGCATTGTCATTCGCGCATCACCAAGAGCACTATGGGCTGAAATGGACGGAATCCCAAGTGCATCACAAGTCGATTTAAGCGAATCTCCGGATCCAGGAAGAATTCTTCGCGATGCAATTAAGGTGCAAAATCCTTTTCCTATGTCTCCTTCTTTTCCGTGCTGCTCTAATTCTTGCGCCAACATTCTGGCATCAAAACTAAAATTGTGTGCTACTAAAACTCGATTATTTATGACTCTAAACAGGTCATTTGTAATCTCTTCAAACAAAGGGGCCGCCGAAAGCATAGATGGTGTAATTCCATGAATATTCGTCTTACCAACATCTCTCATAGGATTGACTAAAGTAGACCATTCTTCCAAGATCTTCCCATCCTTAAAAACAACTAAAGCAATTTCAATTATCTTGTCTGATTTATAAAGACCTGTAGTTTCCAAGTCAAACGCAACGTATTCGATTTCATCACTTACATTCATTAGATAGTCGGCATCTGAATCCTTAAGTGACCATGGTCCTCGAATTATTCGACCCATTAACAGACCTCTCTAGGTAACTTCGGTAAAAATTACCTTAGTTTAGACGTCTGACAAAAGGGCATATTCGAATTATCTGTGTAGTGAATGGAGAAACTACTCTTTACCAAAAATATGCAATCGCGATATTTACGACTGTTAACCCAAGAATTAATCCCCAAATCTTTCCTGGCAAAACTTCGCGTTTCTTGAACTTGTAACCAAGAACCAGAATCACGGCAACAACCAAAGTTTTGATGGTGATCTTTGCATTGTCCGGGGTTGACCATTTCGCGGGATCTTGGGAGTGGAGGCCGTAACGGATTCCGACCAAGGCGATGCCGGCCACGAGGGCGAGAAGGGCGGAATGGGTAAGGCCGGGGCTGAGTTTTTTGCGGGATGTGAGGAGGCTCAGAAGGATTCCAAGCATTGCGATGAGGTGAATTCCAAGAAGTATGTTGCGGGCCAGTTCCATATTTCGATTCTAGACCTATACCTATTTGTTATAGAGGGCTCATGGATAACGGGGTGGCGCGGGCGTAGGTTGGTGGGCACTGGGTCCATGGTGGATTCAGAGAAAAGGAAGTTCGATGTCGAACGAAGTCAAAGGGAACGGCGTATCGCGACGCACAGTTCTCAAGGGCGCGGCAATCGGCGGTCTCGGTGTAGTTGGTGGAGGAACACTTCTATCAAGCTGCGGCGGGGGAAGCGATGCTTCTGGTCCAGTTTCTTTTGCAATTAGAGGAACTGCAGAAACCACTGTTGCAATTGCTAAAGCAATTAATGCTGCGTATACAAAGAAGACAGGCAACGAGGTAACTTCGCAAGCTTATGAATCCAATCCTTTCCAGGATGGAATTTCACAGTACTTGCAAGGAACACCTGACGATGCTTTCGGATGGATGGCAGGTTGGCGTACAAATTATCGCGCTGATCAAGGATTACTAGTTGATCTATCTGACAACGTCAAAAACCTCGGAGATCAAATTCCAGCAGGTTTCGTCAGCGGTGCAACAAATCCGACTGATGGTAAGCAATACATCATCCCAACAACTTGGTATCCATGGGGCTTGCACTATCGCAAATCAACCATGAGCGAACTCGGACTTGATCCAGAGAACATCGCAACTTGGGATGATTTTATGAAGTTGCTCGAAGGTACAAAGAAGAAGGGCCTTATCGGTTACGCACTCGGTGATAAGGGTGGTTGGGAAGCAATGGGAACATTCTCAATTCTCAATACACGTATCAACGGTTATGACTACCACATCGATCTATTGAATGGTCGCGAAAAGTGGAGCAGCGATAAGACAAAGGCTGTCTTTGCACAGTTCGAGATGTTGATTCCATACATGAACAAGAACGTTCTTGATATTTCATGGGAAGGCATGCGCGATCTTCTACTACAGAAGAAGTGCGGTGCGATCATGATGGGTTCATGGTGGGCAAATGACTTCTTGGCAAAGAGCCAAGCAGATTATGACGATCTATGGATCGTTCCATTCCCAGAAATCAATCCTGAATTTGGCCGCGATTCAATCGATGCGCCAGTTGATGGTGTCTCTGCAGCTGCAAATGGCGCAAACCCTGAAGGTGGCGCTGCACTTGCTGAGTTCTGGGGCAGCGAAGAAGGTATGTTGGCTGCGCAAGCTGCTGGCGATACTTCTTTGTATGCAAATACCCGACTTGATACATCAAGTTACGATGCATTTAACAAGCAGAAGCTTGCTGTTATCGGTGAGGCAAAACACGTTATGAACTTCCTTGATCGTGATTGCCGCAACGACTTTGCTGCCAACACAGTTGGCCCATCTATCCAAAACTTCTTGAAGAATCCTAAGGATGTAAATAAGATTGTTGATGCGATGGATGAAGCATGGGCAGCTCTGCCAACTCTCTAATCAATTAGTAGAGTAGAAGTTATGACCCAGACGGCGACGAGTACAAAACCTCGTCGCCGTCGGGCTTTTTCTAAGGGTGACCGCATAACCCTTGGATTGTTTATGGGTATCCCAACTTTCTTCCATGTGCTTTTGATTTGGGTACCGGCGATATTGACGATTTTGCTTTCGTTTACTTATTGGAATGGCGTCCAGCTTTCAAATATTAGGTGGGCTGGACTTGCAAATTACGACACGATTTTTACGGCTTCACCACAGTTTTATTCAGCGCTTCGAAATAACGTTTATTGGTTGTTGTGGTTTATGTTTATTGCAACGCCACTTGGAATCTTGTTGGCGTATCAGATTGATCGAAAGATAAAAGGTCACAAGTTTTACGAGAGCGCGTTTTATCTGCCGGTTGTGTTGTCGCTGGCGGTTATTGGAATTATCTGGCAGTTCATGCTTGGCCCAAGCGGATTTGTGCAGGGCGTGCTTGGTTACGGAATTGAGAATGCGATTCCGATCTTTGGAAATTACGACATAAATACTTATGTGATTCTTTCGATCGCTTCGTGGCGACATATTGGTTATGTGATGCTTTTGTATTTAGCAGGTTTGAAGTCGGTGGATCCATCGCTGCGTGAGGCATCAGCGATTGATGGGGCAACCGAGTGGCAGACCTTTAGAAAAGTGGTTTTCCCTGCGATGGGACCGGTAAATATCATCATCGTGGTTATTACAGTGATTGATTCGCTGCGGGCATTTGATTTGATTTACATTATTTATGGAACATCAACCGGCTGGCCAATTTTAGGAATGTTGGTATTCCAAAATATTTATGGCCAAGCGGCATCAATGGTGGGTGCGGCTTATGCCGTGATTTTGTTGTTATTAAGTATTACGCCGATTATTTATTACCTCCGCACGGTGTTTAGGGAGGATCGATGATTACGGCAGATAAGAAATATCGTAATCGCCAGAAGACTAAGGATCGATTGATTTCGATTTTTATTGGATTCTTTGCCATCGTCTGGCTATTTCCGATTGCTTGGACTTTCTGGACATCGCTTCGTCCATATCAAGACATTATTGAATCTGGAGTATTTTCCTGGCCAGATAATTTGAATTTTAATAATTACACCGAAGCATTTAGGTTG
>JBJSWS010000119.1:0-1022 GCA_046085985.1 Actinomycetales bacterium | reverse complement strand
GGTCGCTAAATAGAAATGTCATGACTCCACCAGGACTTGATGAGCAGTGGTTAATTTCTTTGGCTCATGGCCAGCGCGAAGTCGACATCATGGTTGGCGATTTCCTCGAATTTGCTCAAGCGCTACGCGCTTAATGTCGCCACAATAAGAATCAACCCGCTTACTAAGGTCACGAAAAATGTTGCACCAAGCATCATTCTAGAAAGCCGGCCCCCAGTATTTTCGCCCAAAATCTTTTCGTTCTTTGAAATCTTCATTAATAACAAAATCAACGGAATGGATACCAATCCATTGATTACGGCGGCAAAAACCAAACCTTTAATCGGATCAATACCAATTAGATTCATGAGCCAACCAGCAAAAGTTGCCAAGATAATAACTGTATAAAAAGCTTTAGCCTGTGAGAATTTGTAATCTAAACCTTGCTTCCAGTTTCGAACGTCACTAACAGCGTAGGCAACTGAACCGGCTAGAACTGGAATTCCAAGTAATCCCATACCGATAATTCCAATGGCGAAGATGATTTTTGCGTAAAGACCAGCATTTGCGAAACCACTTACTAGCGGCTCCAAGGCTTTCGCGGCATCAGCTGCAGTGCTTATGGAGGTAATTCCATTCTCATTTAAAACGACAGCAGTTGTGATAATCATAAACATGCTTCCGAGCTGTGAGGCGGTCATGCCAAGTGAGGTATCGCGTCTTATTGTCTTTAAATCTCTAGCAGCTTTGCCTACTTTCTCAGAATATTTTCGCTCTTCGACTTCTTCGGCTGCCTGCCAGAAAAACATATAAGGACTTATCGTGGTGCCGATTAAGGCAACTATCACATACCAATAATCAGCGGTCCAAGAAATCTTTGGGATGAAGAATGATTTAACGACTTCTGACCAATTTGGATTAACGATGATGGCTGTTATTACGTAGGAGATAAGAGTTAGCGCAAGTATTTTTAGGTACTTGGAGTAGGTGTGATATCCAACGAATATCTCCAAAGCAAGAATTACTAGAACTGACAAAGTTGA
>JBJSWS010000118.1:0-1452 GCA_046085985.1 Actinomycetales bacterium | reverse complement strand
GTATAGCGAACAGTTTCATCGCCAGAGAGACGCCGCAAGAAATGTGATTTACCAGTTCCATTCTTACCAAGAATTGCAACGCGATCTTGATAATAAATCTCAAAGTTAAATGGCTCCGTTAAATTCTCTAGCGTTAAGTTTTCGCATGTAACTACGCGTTCACCACTTCTTGTACTTCGAAGATTTACCTTTATATTCTGCTCAACTGGTGGCGGTGGTGGTGGTCCAATCTCTTCAAATTTACGTAACCGGGTCTGCATCGCTCGATAACGAGAGGCCATATCCGGAGAAGAAGCAGCCTGCCATTGAAGAGTTAATACCAACTCTTTTAACCTCTTATGTTCATCTTCCCAACGTTCCACCATCTGGGCAAACTGGGCATTTCTTGCTTTGCGAGCATCGTAATAAGTAGTAAAGCCTTCACCATGTATCCAAGTTGAGTTGCCATTAACTCCCTGCTCCAGCGAGACAATCTTGTTTGCAGTCGCAGCAAGTAATTCGCGATCATGGCTAATAAAGAGAATTGTCTTCTTAGAATTTCTAATCTCTTCTTCTAGCCATCTTTTTGCCGGAACATCTAGATAGTTATCTGGCTCATCAAGAATTAGAACTTCATCTGGCCCTTTAAGAAGTGATTCCAAAACTAACTTCTTCTGCTCGCCGCCCGATAGTGAATTAACTTCACGATTAGCTACTCGATCAAAGGTTTTACCCAGCGCATTTGAACAAGCGATATCCCAGAGAACTTCTTCGTCATAACCACCAGCATCGCCCCAATCGGCAAGCGCCTGGGCATAGGCCATCTGTTCTTTCTCTGAATCATTGACTGCCATCGCAGCTTCAGCTTCTTTTAACTTTTTAGCCGCGCTTCTAATTTTCGGAGTTGAAACCGAAATTAAGAGATCTCTGACCGTAGATTGATCACGGATTGAACCAATGAATTGGCGCATGATCCCAAGTCCTCCGGTAACAATTATCTGTCCGGCATCTGGTTCTAAATCACCAGCAATCATTCGAAATAGCGTTGTCTTACCCGATCCATTAGGGCCAATTAGCGCAACCTTTGCGCCATCGCCTACGCGAAATGAAACATCACTTAGTAAGACGCGACCATCTGAGAGCGCATACTCCACGCCCGAAACATTTATCTGGCCCATCTATTCCTCATCGCGCCGGCCAATAGTGATTTTGGCGCGCGCTGCCAATTGATCATCAGCTGGATAATCCACGCCAATTAAAGTTAAACCACGTGCTGGGAAGACCAGACTTTCGCTAACCCGCTCTTTATTTTCTAGCACTTGGCTAATCCAACTTGTTGGAAACCTACCTTCACCAACGCGTACTGCTGCACCGACCAGATTTCGCACCATGGAATAACAGAATGCATCAGCGACCACATCAGCGATTAACTCGCCATTTGCTTCCCGGCGCCAGTTGAATATTTCTAATCTA
>JBJSWS010000117.1:0-18596 GCA_046085985.1 Actinomycetales bacterium | reverse complement strand
CCCGGTTGCATATCGTGGTCCGTTACTCCACCGAGTTCTAGAGCAGCTTTTGAGTGACGCCTATTGGGGCGATTTAGATTTCTTGCTTCTGGATTTACCTCCCGGAACAGGTGATATCGCAATTTCACTTGGCCAATTGATTCCAAATTCAGAAATCATAGTTGTAACTACACCACAAGTTGCAGCTGCCGAAGTTGCAGAGCGAGCTGGCCGAATCGCACATCAACTCAAACAACAATTAATTGGTGTAATTGAAAACATGTCACCTTACGAGGACTCCGGAGTCAAAGTTTCCCTATTTGGCGAAGGAGGCGGCGAAGAGACTGCAATGAGACTTTCAAATTTAGTTGGTGCAGATGTTCCGTTACTTGGAAATATTCCATTTGATATCGCCTTGAGAGAAGGCGGAGATTCTGGACGCCCGGTAGTAAATGAACAACCAGAATCAGCGGCCGCTAAAGAAATAGTAAAAATTATTGATCAACTACTGGTACGGAAAAAATCCTTAGTCGGTGTCCGATTAGGACTTAGTACCTGATTGATTCTTTAGAGTCTTTATCTCCTCCAACAAGTCATTTCTCATTGCTGCCAGCTCTCGAACCATAAACTCCGTAACGGCGAGGTTTCGCTCATCTCTACTGCGATCTTCTTGTGAAGTCACTCGGTCACGATCTGCTTGTCGGTTCTGCGCCAGAAGGATCAGCGGCGCAGCATAGGAAGCTTGCAAAGAAAGAAGTAAGGTCAGAAAGATAAATGGATATTCATCAAACCGGAAGTCAGCTGGCCCTAATGCATTCCAGGTAATCCAGAAGAAAACAAAGATGGTCATGTAAACCAAGAAGCGGGCAGTACCTATAAAACGTGCAAATTTCTCAGAAAGTCTGCCAAAGGTTTCAGGATCGTAATTTGGTCTGATGGTACGACGGGATTCACGCGGAACCGATAATCTAGAAATATCTTTCATTTGCGTACTCCACCCTTCTCTTTATTTCGCCAATTTTCTGGCAATAAGTGGTCAAGAACGTCATCCACTGTGACCGCACCAAGCAATCTTTCATTCTCATCTACGACCGGCATTGCAATTAAATTGTAATTTGCCAATTGTTTAACAACTTCATTTAACCCAGAATCTGGCGTCAAAGTCATTGCAACTGAATCAAGAATGACACCTAGTTTTAGAGCTGGTGGCTCGCGGAGCAACCTCTGGACATGGACAATTCCAATTAAGCGACCAGTTGGAGTCTCCAATGGAGAGCGACAGATAAATACCTGCGCAGCAAGGGCTGGCGCTAACTCTTTTCTTCTAACAGCGGCTAAAGCATCAGCGACAGTTGCATCGGCATCGAGAATTACCGGATCGGTCGTCATCATTCCACCTGCCGAATAATCTTCATATGTCATAAGTCTTCTGACATCTTCGGCATCGGTTTCTTCCATGAGGTTAAGAAGCTCTTCTGCGGTCTCGCTACCAACTTCTTTAAGAACATCTGCAGCATCATCCGGCGCCATTTCGCCAAGAACATCTGCGATTCGCTCTTCTTCTAAGTTTGTAACAAGCTCAACACGATCGGCATCGTCCATTTCTTCAAGAACGTCAGCAAGTTTGTCATCATCCAAACTTGCGGCGACTTCAGTTCGCTCGTCAATCTCTAGTTCACTTAGCGCAGCGGCAACTTCCTGGGCGGTCAGATCACTCATTTCATCAGCGGAATTAATAATCGGAGCGACAATTCTTGATTCATATTCAACTTCAGACCAAGCAACTGTTGAAAAAGTATTTCTACGCCAACCTTTTTCACGTTTCTTGATATGGGCCAAAGTTAAACGCCAGTCGCCAACGCTAGTTAGCTCCATTCCCAAATCTTCGACAATTACTTCTTCGCCGGTACTCCGCAATTGAATTTCGCGATCTAATAACTCTTCAAGAAGTGCAATTTCACCATTGCGGGCTTGGTAGCGACGGATATTTAAAGCGCCAGTTGAAATCAAACCACCATCTTCAATAGATGTAATTCGCGTTGCCGGAATAAGAATGCGACGACGTTGTGGGACCTCGACAACAAAACCAATAATTCGTGGATTTGCACTTTTTGCCGGCTCGGTGGCTACGGCATCACGAACTTTTCCTACTCGATCTCCGTTGGGATCAAATACGGGAGTGCCCGCAAGCTTTGCGAGAAATATTTTTGATAATTGTTCTTTGCGCATCAGGCACCTCCATGGGAGAAGGCTATCGGATAGTACGTTTGCGTCGTGCGCGATAGAGACCATGCAAAGCTGCCATCGAGGCGAGAGATTGGATTACTTACTCTCGTAATAATCGGTATCGGAACATCAGGTCCGGTAATTGCGCTTGGAACAATGCCGATAGTCGCATTGATATTCTGGCGAAATCTTGGGGGCTTCTTACTAGTTCTCCCGTGGGCAGACAAAAATTTAGATTTGAAAGATCCGAAAACTCGCAACGGAGTTCTCTTCGCAGTGATATCAGGTATCGCACTTGCCACTCATTTCTTTGGATTCTTCTTGGCGATGCGATTGACATCAGTAGCAACAGGAACCGCCTTGACTGCGCTACAGCCAATATTTGCTGCCTATTTTGTGCGACTACTTGGGGGCCATATTCCGCGACGGGTTTGGATTGGAATGATTGTTGCATTTGTCGGTGTACTTGTAATCACTGGCGTTGATCTACAGATATCAACGCGAGCATTCTTAGGAGATCTCGCAGCAATTGGATGCGCAGCGGTCGCAGCAGTCTATGTAATCATCGGGGCTCGCACTAGAGAAACTATGTCGACAGCTACTTACACTTCAATTGTTTATCTAACTTGTGCAATCGTCTCAATAATGGTGGCGCTATTTACCAATACCAGACTCATTGGTTATCCAAGGATTGAATGGCTCTATTTAATTTCATTGATAATTGGCGCACAAATTTTAGGTCACACAATTTTGAGCTTTACCTTAAAAACACTTTCCCCAGCAGTAGCTTCTATCGTTGTCTTCTTTGAAGTTCCTGTAAGTGCAATCTTGGCATTCTGGTGGTTAGATCAATTACCTCCGCTTGGAACTATTCCTGGATTAATCTTGATTTTGGTGGGTTGCGCCATATTCGTCTGGAAGCAGAACGAGAAGAGTAGTTAGAAACCCGATAAACTCTCGGAGTGTTAATTGATCTTCATACCCACTCAAATGCCAGTGACGGAACTGATACGCCGGCTGCGCTAATTGATAAGGCAATTGAAAGAGGGATAAACGTTCTAGCGTTGACAGATCATGACACTGTTGCTGGATGGAATGAAGCTGCGGCAGCCTTATCGACGCACTCTCATAGTTCACATCTAAAGTTAGTTTTAGGCTCAGAAATTTCTTGCCAAGATAAAGATGGCACTAGCATCCACATGCTTGGATTGCTCTTCGACGAAAATTATCAACCCCTGATAACTGAACTAGAAAAGACGCGCGAGAATCGACTCACTCGTATGGAACGGATCGTCGCTCGCCTAAACGAAGCTGGAATTGAGATCACACTTGATGAGGTTTATGCGCAAAAACGTGGTGATGCCACGTTGGGCCGTCCACATTTAGCAGATGCGCTGGTTGCAAAAGGCCATGTAGCAAGTAGAGATGAAGCTTTTTCTGCACTTCTTCATAATGGCTCCAAGTTCTATATCAATCACTATTCGCCTTCACCTGAAGAAGCAATCAAATTAATTAAGGCAGCAGGCGGAGTTGCAGTAATAGCGCATCCACTGGCATCACGAAGTGGCCGTACGGTTAATCCTGAAATTTTTGCAGATTTAATTGCTGCAGGTCTAGATGGAATCGAAATAGACCATCGCGATCATCAAGAACTCGAAAGAAGTGCACTTCTGCGTATCGCACTTGAAAATGATTTAGTTGTGACAGGCTCTAGTGATTATCACGGAACCGGAAAACTTAACCAACTTGCAGAATTCACCACAGCGCCTGAACAATGGGAACGTCTTGAATCCAAGGCGCGCGAACGAAGGGTTATAACAGCATGAATGAATTAACTGCGCTAACTTTTGGCTTACAAGCTTTCGTAACCCTATTGGTCATTTTAGATCCACCTGGCGCTGCGCCTTTGTTTCTATCCTTAACCGGGTCTAAGACAAGACAACAACAGATTAAAATGGCTTGGCTTGCGGCCGCAACATCACTTCTTATCATTTCAATATTTGCCCTTTTCGGTCAGTTCATCGTCGATTATTTAGAGATTTCGATTTCTGCACTGCAAGGAGCTGGTGGATTACTTCTACTTCTTATTTCATTAGATTTGCTAAAAGGCATTGAAGACCATAGCGACGATAAAGGGATAGAAAACAATGTTGCCTTAGTTCCACTTGGCACACCGTTATTGGCTGGCCCTGGCGCCATAGTCACCATCATGCTCTTCGCGGCAAAAGTTGATGCGCCGGATAGATTCCTGGCACTTTCTATGGCGGTACTCGGCGCTCATTTCGTTATCGCGCTGACACTTACATTTGCCACTCGAATTTTGGGCTTGATAAAGGCAACTGGTGTTGCACTCCTTGCAAAAATCGCTGGTCTTCTAACAGCTGCGATTGCTTTTGAAATGTTAATGACTGGAATAAAAGGATTGATTTAATGAGCGGTTATTTCGCTCCAGATAGCATCACCTGGAAGATCCACTCCGATTCCTCGATGCTCGTTGGTGGAATCCGCGCATTATTAGAGCAAGCGCTTCATCCAGGTGCCATGTCCGGAGTTGCTGCTCATTCAAATTTCCGCGAAGATGCTTGGGGCAGGTTGCAACGAACTGGTGACTATGTGGGCACTCTAACTTTTGGAACAAGAGAAGAAGCAGACCAGCTTGCCTCGCGAGTGCGCAACATTCATAGCAAGTTAAAACTCGATGACCCGCATTTATTGCTATGGGTTCACATGGCGATGGTTGATGCATTCCTTGACACAGCAATTAGGTCCGGTCTCAATCTGACACCAATGGAACAAGATCAATATCTTGCCGAGATGGTTACTTTTGCAGAATTAGTCGGTATTGCCAAAAAAGATACGCCAAGTAATATGGCAGAACTCAATCAGTATTTCGCACAGATTCAACCGGAACTATCTGCAAGTGATGATGCAAAACGTGCTGCATTGTTTATCGCGTTACCGCCCCTTCCGCCTCTACTTAGATTCGGAACTCCGATTGCGCCACTCTGGGGCGGCGTAACTTCATTAGCAGCGGCATCGCTACCAAATTGGGCACGCAAACTTTATGGTTGGCCGACACCACCTGGTTTTGGCACCGCAACCGATTTTGGTTTAAAGGCAACGAGGTCTGCGCTAGAGAAATTGCCAAGATGGTTTAGAGAAACGCCACAAATGCGAGCGGCGCGACTGCGCGTCTCATGAAACCAGTAATTTTGATTGCCAACCTTTCAGGTGGCGTTGGTAAGACGACATTAACGCAAGCAATTGCTACTGCCTCGGCTGAATATGGAAAGAAGACTCTGGCAATAGATGCCGATCCCAATGCAACATTGACTTTTTTAGCAGGGATAGAAAACCCAAGATTTACCTTACGTGAAGTAATTGAGAAGTCGGTAACAATTCAAGATAGCGCCACTCGGACAGTAGATCGATACTCGCTGATTCCAAGTGCCAGTCGTTTACTTTTTGCCGATGGCAAAGTTCCGGATTTCACCACCGAAGAATTCGATGTTGTCTTAGTAGATAGCGCAAGTGGACCAAGTTCACTTCTCCCGCTATTGATTGAAAGTGCAACTTACATTCTGGTACCAGTAGATGGATCTATGCTCTCTATACGAGGCGCGCTAAATTTAAATAATTTTATTGGCAAGAGTATGAGCCAGGCTCCAGTAAAAGTAGTAATAAATAACGGAAGAAACTTTGCACAATTTCCAGAACTACTTGGGCAACTCAAAGAAGATTTCCAATTCTTAGAGAGCAATATTCCTTTTGAATCAACGGTGAATCAGGCGCAAGAATCTCTGCAATCGCCACTCTCGTTCGCTACGAATTCAGACTTCTCCGCTGGCATTAGAGAGTTAACTTACGAGATTTTGGAAGAATTAAAACTTATTTAGAGGCCGGCAAAACCGACGCGGCGTTCTGCGCTGTCACCAATTTCAATTGAGCTAATTTTTGCAGCAGGAATTAAGTACTGACGCCCCCTGATATCGGTAAGAACCAGTGGCTGGGAATCGCTAATAGCCTTCTTGACGGTGGCAAGAACTTCATCACGTTCTGCGGTAACTTCAATAGTGATTTCGCGCGCCTGATCAGAAACTGAAATTCGAACTTCGCTACGCGCACCTTCTGGTTTTGCACTCTTCTTAGTAGTCATGCGAGTACCTTAATATTTATTTTGATAACGGGAAACCTGAAATTCCCCGCCACATCAAACTAGTTACCAGCGCGCTTGCCTGTGATCTATCAATTTTGCCGCCCTTTTCCAGCCAATGCCTTGCCGAAATTTGCGCACAACCAATAAGTCCAATTGCCAGAATCATGGCTTCATCTTTAGGTAGACCGGTATCGACTGAAATAACCGCGCTCACGGCTACCGCACAGTCATAAGTCATTCGTTCGAGTCGCTCTCTTACTTGAGGTTCGATACTCATGTCGCTCTCGAAAAGAAGTCGAAACGCCTCTCCTTCGCCCTCAATAAATCCAAAGTACGCATCAATTGTTGCTTTCACACGATTCTTATTATCGCGAGTTGATGCAATTGCTTTTTGGATTGCAAAGACAAGTGAATCAATGTGTAGATCAAGAACTGCAAGATATAAATCTAATTTAGATGGGAAATGTTGATAAAGCACTGGCTTGCTAACGCTAGCTCGATCTGCAATTTCATCCATCGATGCGGCGTGATAGCCGGATGCTGTGAAGATCTCGAGAGCTGCCGTTAATAATTGAGCTCGGCGCTCATCGCGTGGCAACCGGGAGCGACTCTCATTTTTAATCTCAGTGCTGCTCATTGCCTCCATAGTAGATGTATGGCAACCGTTAGACAAAGCGATTTGTGAAAGATTTTTAGATAGGCTTCGCATCGCATGGCTACCAACGATTTAAGAATGCTTCTTGTGCACGCGCATCCAGATGATGAAACCATCAATAACGGCGCCACCATGGCGTATTACGCTGCTAGTGGTGCAGGTGTCACTTTGGTTACATGCACCCGAGGTGAAGAAGGCGAAGTACTTGTGCCAGAACTTGCACATCTTGCAAGCAGTCAAGATGACAAATTAGGCGAACATAGAATTACAGAATTAGCCGATGCGATGCGTGAACTTGGAATAAAAGATCATCGTTTTCTAGGGGCTCCAAAAAAGATGTGGCGCGATAGCGGAATGATGGGAACGCCGCAAAATTCAAGATCAGATGTCTTCTGGAATGCAGATCTTGATGAAGCAGCAGCACATCTAGTTGAAATTATTTTGGAGATTAAACCTCAAGTCTTAATTACTTATGATGAAAACGGTGGTTATGGACATCCAGATCACATAAAGGCAAATCAAGTAGCGATGCGAGCAGCAGAATTGGCCAAAGATGCGGGCTGGGAAATTCCCAAGATTTATTGGAACACGATTCCAGTTTCGGTAATTGAAGAAGGAATTTCGGCCCTAAAGGGAACCGGAACTGATTTCTTTGGCGTTGAGAAAGCGGAAGATTTCCCCTTTGCCAAGCCAGATCATTTAGTTACTTCGGTGGTTACTGCAGAGGAATTTGTTGATAAGAAGATGGCTGCAATGAAAGCGCATCCAACCCAGATTTCCCTTGATGGACCGTTCTTCGCGCTCTCCAATAATTTAGGTTTAAAGGTATGGGGTAAAGAGTTTTATCAATTAGTTAAAGGCGAGAAGCAGCCACCTTTTGATGAAAATGGTCGCGAAGTTGATTTGTTTTCCGGAGTTATGAAGTCATGATTAGAAATCATTTTTTTTCATTGCTATTTGGAGCGATTGTTGGCGTTGCTGGAGTCTTTCTTCATAATGCATATCGGCCGATTGGGTTTCTTGTCTCCGCAATTGCACTGATTCTCGGCTCGTATCTGGTTAAACAGATGTATCAGTCGAAAGTAAGTTTTCTCTTTTTTGCCGCAGGTTGGCTCTTTGTAGTTATTAGGGGAGCATCTGTGGGAAACGGTGAAGAACTTCTTGTTGAGGGCAATTCATATGGAACATCCCTCTTGCTTGGTGGTTTTATTTGGTTGCTCTGGTCGTTAATTCGATTTAGTAAGGACAAGTAACTTTAACTTCACTCTATCTGGGCAGCCAGCTCCATTCTTGACCATCTTTCGAATCTTTTACAGAGATGCCGATTTTTTCAAGTTCATCTCGCAACCGATCACTCTTGGCAAAATCTCTAGCCGTCCTGGCAGCTTCTCGCTCTTTGAGTAACGCAACGGCTACCTCCGGAAGAGCTTCATCAGCAATTTCATGTAACAATTCAAGTCCGAATAATTGATCTACATTTTCAAATATGGCCCGCTTTTCACCGGCAGATAACTCTGATTTTTCAATAGATCTTAATTTGATTACTGCCTGTGGAGTATCAAGATCTTCGTAAAAATCTTGAGCTATCGCCTCAGTTAATTCTTTGACTGCAGGGCTTTGATGTGCTGGCGAAGCAAGCCATAGTTGGTAGTTCTTACGCCATCTATTTAAGAGATTATGTGCCGCAATCAGCGCGCTCCAAGAAAGATCCATCTGACTTCGATATCGATTTTCCATAAAGCAAAAACGAAGCGTAAGGGGGCTAATTTTCCGTGTAATCAAGTCTCTTACTAAAACTACATTTCCAGCGCTCTTTGACATCTTTCGACCTTCAAAAAGAAGATGTTCACCATGTAGCCAAAGGGATACCGCTTCTTCTCCAATTAAAGAATTAGACTGAGCTCGTTCATTTTCATGATGTGGAAAGCGAAGATCAATTCCACCAACATGTAAATCTATCTGACCATTTAAGTATTTGAGCGACATCGCAGTACATTCAATATGCCAACCTGGAAAGCCTGGTCCCCAGGGGGTTTCCCAAATCATTTCCCGCCGATTGCCGGCCGATTTCCATAATGCCCAATCGGCATGAAATCTTTTTGCGCCACCTTCTGTAAATTCATATCTATGTCCAGGTTGCAATGCATCCAGACGATTACCACTTAGTGCTCCGTATGTTGGGAATTTCTCGGCAGCAAAATAAATGGAATTGTCTTCGCCTAGATAGGCGATTTCTTTTCTCAACAATTCGTCGATTGCATCAATCATCAAATCTATAGTTTCGCTTGCGCGAGGATAAAGCCGAGCTGGTTTGATGTTAATCGCCCGGCAATCAGTATGAAATTTCGATTCATAGTCGCGCGCAATATCGAAAGGATCTCTAGACTCAGTTTTTGATTGAGCCAAAATTTTGTCCTCTTCAAAATCTTCGCTCATGTGTCCTACATCAGTAATGTTTTGAACTAAATCAACTTTGAAATTTGCAAACTCCAATGCTCGTCGAGCTAGATCTGCTAAGAGAAAGGTACGAAGATTTCCGATATGTGCATCTCGATAGACGGTCGGCCCACAGCAATAAATGTTTACCGTTGGCTCACCGTTACTTTCCTTAAATTGAAGATTTTCAACCTGTCGGGTGAGGGTGTTGTACAGACGAAGTGGAGTTCTGCCGCCCTCAACGCGCTTCATAAAGATAGATTATGTACGATTAGCGCACCCGTTTTCGTTAGGAGAGTTCAGTGACCTACGTAATTGCCCTTCCGTGTGTCGATGTAAAAGACAAGTCATGCATCGAGGAATGCCCGGTTGATTGCATTTACGAAGGTGAGCGGATGCTTTATATCCAACCCGATGAATGCGTTGATTGTGGCGCCTGCGAGCCAGTCTGTCCGGTTGAGGCGATTTACTATGAAGATGATGTTCCTGCCCAATGGAGTGAATTCAAAGAGGTAAATTCTGAATTCTTCAATGAACTTGGCTCACCTGGTGGCGCAAGTAAAGTAGGCGCAACCGGCAAAGATCACCCGAGACTCCTTCAGATCGAAAAGAAACCTGAGTAAGACTCTCTGAGTTATTAATTGAAACTTCCAGATTTTCCATGGGATGCCCTAGCACCATACGGTGATCGGGCTAAGGCTCACGAATCTGGAATTATTGATTTATCTCAAGGCACGCCAGTTGATGCCACTCCAGATTTTATTCAAGAAGAATTAAGAAATAATTCCAATTCGCCAAGTTATCCAGTAACAGCTGGAACTCCCGAATTACGTTTAGCAATTGAAAAATATGCCAGAGAGATTATTGGCGCAAGTGGCGAATTTGAAGTTCTACCAACAATTGGTTCTAAGGAGATGGTTGCGCTTCTTCCATTCTTACTTGAGGCAAAACATATTTTAATTCCTAAGATTGCCTATCCAACTTATCGGGTCGGTGGCATCCTCGCTAAATCGCAGATTTTGGAAGTAGATATTGATCCAGAAACTTGGCCCACCAAGATCGGAGACGAGAAAGTAGATTTAGTTTGGATTAATTCACCATCTAATCCAACAGGCAGAGTTCATTCAGAACGCGAATTGGCGGCAATTGTTGCTTGGTCGCGATCTAATCAAATTCCTATTGCTAGCGACGAGTGCTATCTGCCATTCCCAGATTCGCAAGCCGGCGTCTCCATTTTGAAGATCGCCGCTGGCGACAATCGGGGATTGCTGGCGCTTCATTCACTTTCGAAGCGATCAAATTTAGCTGGATATCGAGCGGCCTTTGTTTTGGGGGATCCAGCTCTAATTAAGAAACTACTTGAGATTCGAAAACATATTGGTCTGATGATGCCTTTACCTACTCAGCGAGCCATGAAGGTTGCACTGGAAGATGAAAAACATGTGCAACTCCAATCTGAACGTTATCGCAGTCGTCGAAAAGTACTGGCCACAGCTTTACAAAGAACTGGATTCAAAATCGAATTTTCCGATGCCGGGCTTTACATATGGTGCACTCGTGATGAGGAAGATTGGCAGACTGTTGCTTGGTTTGCAGATCGAGGAATATTGGTTACGCCAGGCAACTTTTATGGCGCAGCGGGTGCAAGGTATGTGCGAATTGCCCTTACTGCTTCCGATGAAAAAATAGCTGAAGCTGCAGCGAGAATAAATCAATGAACGAGATATCCAAAGCGATTCTTTTAGTTGGCGGAAAAGGCACCAGATTGATGCCACTTACTACTGATACGCCCAAGCCGATGTTGCGAATAGCTGGCGCTCCCGTTACCGAACATCAAATAGTAAAAGCTCGAGATGCCGGCGTCACAGAAATAGTGCTTGCCACTTCATATTTGGCCGAAGTTTTTCAACCCTATTTTGGCGACGGATCTCGATTTGGAATCAAGATTTCATATGCAGTTGAAACCGAACCGCTTGGTACTGGCGGAGCAATTGCAAATGCTGCTAAAGCTCTTAATTTAGAAGATAAAGAATCGGTATATATTTTTAATGGAGATGTGTTAAGTCTTCATGATCTAAAAGAACAGGCAAGGCTTCATCAGGAAAATGGCGCAGATGCAACTCTTCATTTAATCGAGGTCGCAGATGCCCGAGCATTTGGTTGTGTACCAATTGATCAAACTGGTCGGGTCCTTGAGTTCTTAGAGAAGATGGAAATTCCTAAGGCAAATACCATCAATGCTGGTTGTTATATCTTCACATCTGAATCTTTGAGTTCTATACCAAGGGATCAAGTCATCAGCGTAGAGCGAGAAACTTTTCCAAAATGGCTGGCGGAAAATCGGAATGTTTTTGGCTACCTTGATTCAAACTACTGGATTGATATGGGAACTCCAGAGTCAATGATTAAGGCGTCACGCGATCTGGTATCCAGGAAAGCAAAATCGATTGTGGCGCCTGATGTAGAGCTTGGCCCCAACTCAATCGTTGATAATGGTAGTTATATAGATTCTGGAGCCCGCATCGGGGCTGATTGTCGAATCTCTGGATCAATTATCGGCGCTAAAGCTCTCATCGAAGATGGCTCAAAGATTGAAAATTCTTACGTCGCGCCTAATTCTCGCGTCAAAAGTGGTTCAATTTTGAGTGAGATCATTCACGGATTTGCGAAATAACTCCCCAATTTCTTCCTCAAGCAACTTGACTTTAGGGGAATAACAACAGTGTAATTCCCCCATTGAGCCGACCTAGGGGTCGGCCCCTTTCGTAGGAGATTGGCTAATGACTGATGCTCGACGTAATGAGCAGAACTACCTTTCCGGTCCAAGTATCCAATTAGGCAATGGCGAGATCATCGAGCTCTCATGGCAAGAGCGTGCACTCTGCGCCCAGACAGATCCTGAGGCCTTCTTTCCTGAGAAAGGTGGCTCGACCAGAGAAGCGAAGCGAGTTTGCCTATCCTGTGAAGTAAGACAAGAGTGTCTTGAATATGCGCTCGCCCATGATGAACGATTTGGCATCTGGGGCGGACTCTCAGAGCGCGAACGTCGTCGCCTTAAGCGCCGACCTGCGTAACTTCTTAGTTTCTACTAACTCGAGGCGGTGAGATGCCGACTTCTATTTCTAATGATTTACGTACTCGCAACTTTGTAACCGCGATTCTCGTCGTTCACAATGGCGCTGAATGGTTACCAGAAGTTGTAGTTGCGCTCACTTCACAAAAGCATCGAATCGACAGTGTAATTGCAGTGGATACGGGTTCAACTGATGCATCAATTCAATATCTAAAAAAGGCAAAGATTCCATTTATCGAAGCAGCCGTTGATACTGGATTTGGCGCCGCAATTGAATTGGCGCTATCAAGCAAATATTACGAAGCCGCGCCCGAGGGAAATAAAGAGTGGATCTGGTTGATTCATGATGATTGTGCGCCGAAATCTGATGCTCTTCTTGAATTGTTAATTGCTACAGAAAATAAGCCTCAAGTTGCGATGGTAGGACCAAAACTTCGTGGTTGGTACGACCGCAATCACTTATTGGAAGCTGGCGTCAGCATTGCAGCAAATGGTGCCCGCTGGACTGGTTTGGAATACCTAGAAAAAGATCAAGGTCAGCACGATGGCACTCGTGAAGTTTTATCAGTAAGCACCGCCGGCGCTCTGATTCGAAAAGATGTATATGACGAACTCGGCGGATTTGATAACGAACTTTCGCTGTTTAGAGATGATGTTGACTTTGGCTGGCGGGTACATACTGCCGGACATAGCGTTGCAGTTGTACCGAGTGCAATTGCATTTCATGCAGAGGCCGCAGCCAACGAGCGCCGCGAAATTGATGTAGCCGATGCATTTCTGCACAGACCATTGCTTCTAGATCGCCGCCATGCTGCATATGTTTTGATGGCAAACTCTTCCCTCTGGCTTACTCCATTTATTGCTCTGCAATTACTTGGATCTGCGCTGCTACGCTCTATCGGTTACTTATTAGCAAAACTTCCTGGTTATGCACTAGATGAATTAGCTGCAGTCGCTCTGGTTTTGGCTCAACCTCAGGATCTATTTAGAGCAAGGCGAGAGCGCAAAGCAAAACGATTAATCTCTTCGCGAGTTATCTCTAAGTTTGTTCCTCCGCGAGGGGCGCAACTTTCGCTAACTATTGATCGAACTAGGGATGCAATTGTTAGAACTTGGCGGGCAAGTTCGCTATATGCCAAGACGGAGGCGCCAACCCAAAGTTCCAGCATCGACTTTAGTGATGAGGTCGCAGAAAATGCTGACATCGAACTTGTCCGAACACCATCATTCCTAAAAGCAATTAGAGGTCGGCCAATTCTTTCTTCTTCAATTGTGGTTCTGCTTGTCTCGTTAATTGCTTTTCGCGGTCGCCTCACCGACTTAGTCGGCGGCGCACTTCCAAGTACGCCCGACAGTGGTTTAACACTTCTTGCACAATATGTGGATTCTTGGCACACAGTGGGCCTTGGTTCAAGCGTCAATGTTCCACCTTGGGTCGCAATACTTGGAATTACATCAATCATTACTTTCTTCAATGCGAAGGCCTTGATTTCAATTCTCTTTGTACTTGCAATTCCACTTGGATTTTTTGGCGCCTATCAACTTGCTAGAAAATTTACTAACTTACATTTCTTAGCCTTAGGAGCAGCTCTTCTATACGCGTTTGCGCCGGTTGCAATCAGCGGTCTTAATTCAGGAAGACTCGGAACGGTTGTACTTTTTGTGATTGGGCCTTGGCTAGTTCGAGCCTTACTTGGACTAGAAGCCTTAGAAAACCTTAATTGGCGACAGACTTGGTGGTTGGCGTTTCTTCTCACTTTGGTCTTTGCCTTTTCGCCATTGACCTTCCTCTGTCTGTTTATGTGGCAATTTATTTTGATCATTCTTGACCTAATCGCTTTTAACAAGAATATGTTTGCAAAAGAGGTATTTGATCAACGTAATGCCAGAAGAATTGCAATTTCTGCAGCACCGATAATTGCATGCGCCCCTTGGTCAATTGAATTAATTATTCATCCTTCACGATTCTTACTCGATCCTGGCTTGGCAAAGGCCGGTGGTGAACCTTTAGCAATTTTGTTGGGAAATCCGGGCGGTCTCGGCGCACCACCAATCTGGTTGATTTCTCCAATACTTTTTATCGCATTGATTTCTCTATTTGTGCGGAACGTATCTCGATTAGGTGAAGTTGCAATCTTCTTTATTGGAATCGCGATGCTTCTTGGTTCAAGAAATGTCGCAGGACATGGAAGTTTGGCTCCTGAACCTCTCTGGGTTGGCTCACTTCTTGTGATCCCAACTCTGGTTGCACTACTTGCAGGTGTGATCATGATTAATGAGTACTTACCGAAGATTTCCGAGAGTCATATTGATTACCGACACTTCCTTCTTGGATCGGTTTCAATCATCTCAATTCTCTCGATCGCAATATCAATTCCGTGGTTGATAGCCACTTCCACATCTGCTCCTCTGCAAAGTAAGAGCAAGGATGCGTTGCCGGCATTCTTGACGGTCGGCGCGCAGACAGAGGAGCGATTCAAGACTTTGGTTATTCGAAGTGAGAATGATCAGACTACATTTTTTATTGCAAGAGACCGTGATTTGATATTGGGTGAACCAGATGTACTTGTAGGTCTTTCGCTAGTAGTCAATAAATCAATTGTTGATCTTGTAACAGGAGCTGGCATCGATTCCAGTAAAGTTTTAGCGGATTTTGGAATCAGATATATATTCCTAGCAAGACCACTCAATGATGATTTAGTTCGAACAATCGATGGTGTTGGCGGTTTTACTCGCGCCTCTAAGACAAATGAAGGTATCACCTGGAAAGTTACTGATGCCTTACCGCATGTACTTTTTGTAACTTCAGATGGTAGAAACATTACGATTCCAAGCGGGGGCACAGGCGCGGAAGGAACTTTCACTCAACCCGGAAGACTATTGATCACAGAGAAATTTGATTCAAGGTGGAAGTTGCTAGTCAATGGACGGTATGTGTCTTCTGTCGAATCTCCGACTGGAGTACCGATCTTTAATGTGACAGAGCCAGGTGAATTCACGCTTTATCACGATGCAACTTCACGCCGTGCATGGGTATCGCTTCAAATTATTAGCTTTACAGCGCTTGTTGTGCTGGCTTTGCCTGCGCGACGCCGTCGCAGCGAGATGAAGTTGGAGGAACTTTCATGACCGCTGCGCCAAACACATCACACCAAACTAGATCAGTATTTGCGCTTTTGATTTTCATACTTTTTGTTCACATCGCAATCTTGTTGCCACAAAATGATCAAACTACTGAAGTTTCCCGTAGTTATGCGGTGACCACTTGCCCAGGGCCAATAAATGGCGCCAGAAGTGTTGCACTACTTCCATCAAAAGCAATTGGAATCAGAGATTTAACTCGCAAAGCTTCCGGTTTTAGTAAGCCAACGACCGGTACACCTAATAATTCCGGGGGAGCAATTGTTATCTCTGGCAATCCTCGAGACACTTTAAATATCCAGAGTAAAGAAAGTAGATGGACAACTGCAGTTACTTGTGGTCTCGGTGATGCAAATACTTGGTTCATTGGCGGAACTGCGAATGTAACTAGCCAAGGCAAGTTAGTTATGATCAACAGCGGATTAAGCGATGCACAAGTTGAAGTAACTGCTTATGACGAAACTGGCCCAAAGGCCGCAAATAACATCTCCGTGCGCGCACTTTCAGAGAAAGTTGTTCGTATTGATTCCCTCGATCCGGGAGCCGAGAGTTTGGTGTTGGAGGTTAAAGTTCTTAATGGCCGCGTAACAAGTTACTTACTAGATGAGAGAGTGCGCGGACTTAATAACCTTGGCGGAGACTTTGTCTCACCGAATATCACGCCAGGACAGGTTCAAATAATTCCTGGTTTAGTCGCAAAATACGGTAATTCTGGAAAAATTAATCACACGCTTCGAGTTATCAATGTTTCAGATTCGGATACAAGTGCCTCTGTAGAAATTCTCTCTAAGTCTGGGGTTTACATTCCAGTCGGACTTGGCGACATTAAACTAAATGCAAAGACTGTTGTGGATGTTCCTCTTAGAGGTCTGGATCTAGGCAAAGAGAATTTTGCAGTAAAGATCGAAGCCTCTTCACCGATTGCCGCCGCAGTAAGAACAGAGCTTGTGGCTGGTTCACTTTCTGATTTTTCTTGGTCAGTTGCAACTCCAAGTTTTAGAACTTTGGAATTTAATCTTTACGGCCTAGAACCTACGATTACTTTTGTTGGCGAGCGCATCGCGGTCCTTGCAGAATGGAAATTGCGGGATGGCAAGAGTTCATCGCGCGTCTTGACTGGTGAGGAGATAGTTAATTGGAAAGTTCCAGCCAATGTCCGACTGGTTCGTCTCATCAATCGAGGCACAGTTAGCGCCGGGATGATTTGGGTGACTCGTGATGGAATTGCAGCATTGCCTGTAACGAGCGCGGCATCTCTTGAGAGCGCGGTAAGACCAATTACAGACATATCTGTCATTCAATCACGCACGTAATCCCACATTTTCAATTAATTCCTACTAATCTCGCGATATGCCAGCAGAGGTAAAACGTCCGAGCGGAAGCGGTCGACGCTGCTCTAGATCTGGATGCAATCAGTCGGCTGCAAAGACTTTGATCTATATCTACTCTGATTCAACGGCAGTACTTGGACCTCTATCCACATTTGCCGAGCCTCATACTTTTGATTTCTGCATGGAACATAGCGATAAATTAACGGTGCCAAAAGGATGGAATGTAATTAAGCATGATTCGGGTACAAATGAAGTGGAACCTTCAGCAGAGGATTTAATGGCTATCGCCGATGCGTTACGTGAAGTTGGGAAACAAGATTTTGTCGAAAAGCGTAAGACTCCAGAAGTTGGAAGACGTGGCCATCTGCGCTCTATTCCTAATCAGAATTAGAATTCCAAATAAGGATTAAGGATCGAATTTGTTAGTAGACCGTTTGGTAAAGGCATATGACATTCGTGGTCTTGTTGATGATGAATTAACTCCAGATTTCACCTTCGCTGCTGGAGTGGCTTTTGCACGATTCTTAGAATTGAAAAGAGAACCGGCAACAGTTGTCATTGGTGAAGATATGCGACCGTCATCGCCCGAATTAGCAAGTGCATTCTCAGATGGCGTAATTTCACAAAGTTTTAATGTTATCCGTATCGGCCTTGCCGCAACTGATCAGCTCTATTTTGCATCTGGTTCATTGAACTTACCCGGAGCGATGTTTACTGCAAGCCATAACCCAGCTGAGTACAACGGAATAAAACTCTGTTTAAGTGGTGCAAGACCAATTGGCGAAGATTCCGGACTTAATTGGATAAAAGAGGCAATTAGAGAAGGTGCGCCCATGGCGCTACGTAATACCGGAGTAGTCAAAGAAAGATCAATGCTTGATGACTACGTTAAATATCTATTTCAATTGTTTCCCGAGAACACTTTTACACGAAGCTACCAAGGAAGAAAACTTGCAATTGCAATTGATGCGGGGAATGGCATGGGTGGATATACCGCACCGGCTGTTATGGCCAAGATTGCCGCAACGGTCAATCCAATCTTCTTTGAACTCGATGGAACTTTTCCAAATCACGAAGCAAACCCGATTGATCCAAAGAATTTAGTCGATCTGCAGAACCTAGTTAGAAAGACAAGCTCTGATATCGGGTTGGCTTTCGATGGTGACGCTGATCGATGTTTCTTAATTGACGAGAGAGGCGAGCTCGTTTCCCCATCTGCACTAACGGCGCTAATTGCAAAGCGGGAGCTGGCAACTAATCCAGGCGCGACAATTATTCACAATTTAATCTGCTCAAAAGCGGTGCGAGAGACTATTGAAGAAAGTGGTGGCATTCCGCTGCGAAGCAGAGTCGGACATTCATTTATAAAGAAATCAATGGCTGAATCTGACGCAATTTTTGGCGGAGAACATTCTGGACATTTCTATTTCAAAGAATTTTGGCGAGCTGATTCAGGCATGCTTGCAGCGCTTCATGCAATTGCCGCACTATTAGATAACAATATTCCATTAAGTGAACTACTTAAGCCTTACAATCGTTACGCGATTAGCGGAGAAGTAAACACAAAGGTTAATGATCAAAAATTAGCGATTCAAAAGA
>JBJSWS010000116.1:0-584 GCA_046085985.1 Actinomycetales bacterium | reverse complement strand
ATACATAACGCCAACGATGATGTTCATAATTGGCGTCTTTATCAATAATGAAGAGATGAAACCGGCCAAGTTGCTTGGCTTTGCATTTATCTGGAGCGCACTGGCTTTCTTAAGCCGAGATCTAATTAAATCAAACCGTCCGGTCGACGATGGCATCGCAAAGGCTCTCTAGCGCAGCCCGTGCATTATTTTCAGGTAATGGATTTAGCATCGCTTTAGCGTCTCTAGCTAATTGATGTAAGTAATTTCTGGCATCAACGAGCGCCTGATGGCTTCGAAGTTCTGCAATCACTGAAGTTACTTCATTATCTGGAACTGGCTTACTTAATTTCTCACGTAGCTTGGCATCTTTTGGATTCGTTGATTTCATGATCTGCAAGGTAACTAGTGTAGGAACACCTTCCTTTAGATCTGTGCCGGGTGTCTTACCTGATTGATTTGAATCACTGGCAATATCGATTACATCATCAGCTAGTTGAAAAGCGATACCAATTTTTTCACCAAAATTAGTTAAGACCTCAGTGACATCCTCTGGTGCGCCACCAAAGAGCGCGCCAAATCGTGCGCTAGTAGCAATTAGTGAT
>JBJSWS010000115.1:0-3440 GCA_046085985.1 Actinomycetales bacterium | reverse complement strand
AACTTGGCACCGGCGCTCCGACTGTAGAAAAAGTTGATATCTCAATCGATCAAAAAGATAAAACAGTTTTGATAACCAATGTAGAGCCGCCAGTAAAAGGTGGTAGACCAGATCTAACAGAAGCGAAAATTGTCGTTTCCGGCGGACGAGGCACAAACGGAAATTTTGCTGAAGTTGAAGCATTTGCAGATTTACTTGGTGGCGCAGTTGGCGCATCACGCGCAGCAACTGATGCTGGCTGGTATCCACATACTCACCAAGTTGGACAGACTGGAAAAACAGTTTCGCCACAACTTTATGTCGCCTGTGGAATCTCCGGAGCAATTCAGCATCGCGCAGGTATGCAAACTTCAAAGACAATTGTGGCCATTAACAAAGACCCAGAGGCTCCAATCTTTGATCTGGCTGATTTTGGCGTGGTTGGCGATTTATTTTCGGTCTTGCCACAGGCTCGCGAAGCCATAAGCTCAAAGCGCGCATAACCTAAGTCGTACGCTGGTTTTAGACTTAACCCATGCCAAGTGTCTACTTTGATAACGCTGCGACTGCGCCGATAAACCCGGTCGCACTTCAAGCATATTTAGAGCAGGCACGCTTATTGGGAAACCCGTCAAGTCTTCATAGTTACGGACGAGAAGCTAGAAAAAATGTCGAGGATGCCAGAGAAAAATTGGCAACACTTGTTGATTGTCAGCCAAACGAAATCATATTTACCGCAAGTGGAACAGAATCAAATAATTTAGCAATCAAAGGAATTTATTGGCATCGGCTATCCGAAGATAAGAACCGAAAAGTAATTATTACTTCTGCTTTCGAGCATCATGCAGTCTTAGATCCAATAATTTGGCTACGAGATAGCGAAGGCGCGGAGATAATCGAAGTTCCGGTTGATCATGACGGATATTTGAATTTGGACTTCTTAAAGACTGCTTTAGAAAATCGCGGGGAAGAAGTCTCCTTAATAAGCATCATGCATTCCAATAATGAAGTCGGGACAATTCAGCCCCTTCAAGAGGTAATTAAATTAGCCAAGAAATATAAAGTTCCAGTCCATACCGATGCGGTTCAGAGTTTTGGCAAGGTGCCACTTTCATTTTCAGAGCTCGGCCTCTTTGCAATGACTATCAGCGCCCACAAAATTGGTGGACCAGTAGGCGTTGGAGCTTTAATATTGAAAAAAGGTGTAGATATAACGCCGCTTCTTCATGGCGGTGGACAAGAACGCGATATCAGATCCGGAACTATAAATGCTGCAGGAATAGTTGCCTTTGCAACGGCCGCTCAAGCCGCCATCAGAGATCGCGAAAAGAATGCCGTATTTGTCGCAGGACTCCGAGATTCCTTAGCCGCCACTATTAAGAATGACTTACCGGACGCCGTTTTTAATGCAGGCGCCGGCGAAAGATTGCCAGGAATACTAAATGTTCGTTTTCCAAATACAGAGAGTGATTCTCTACTACTTCTCTTCGACTCTGAAGGAATTGCATGTTCCACAGGCTCTGCCTGCACTGCCGGTGTACAACAACCTAGCCATGTATTGCTAGCGATGGGTCTTTCAGAAAATGAAGCAAGATCATCACTGAGGTTTTCGCTCTCACCGGAAAATTCCAAAGAAGATATCGATTATTTTCACACTTGCTTTAAAAAAGTCATAGATCGGGCACGAGCTGCTTATCGGAGCACCGCATGAAGCTAATTGCCGCAATGAGCGGCGGCGTTGATTCTGCAGTTGCCGCTGCCAGAGTCAGTGAAATGGGACATGAGGTAATTGGCGTACACCTTGCACTCTCTAAGAATCCAAAAAAGTACCGATCCGGTGCCCGCGGATGTTGCACCATAGAAGATTCTCATGATGCAAGAAGAGCCGCCGATAAAATTGGAATTCCGTTCTATATCTGGGATATGTCCGAAGAATTTCATGACAATGTTGTAGAAAATTTTCTATCTGAATACGCGTCCGGTCGAACTCCGAATCCATGTCTGCGCTGCAATGAGAAAATCAAGTTTGCAGCTGTTTTGGATCGAGCTAAGGCAATGGGCTTTGATGGCGTTGTTACTGGTCACTATGCGCAATTACGCACTCAAGCAAATGGCGAGAAAACTCTCCATCGAGCAATTGATGAAAGTAAAGATCAGTCTTATGTCCTAGCTGTCTTAAATCGCCAGCAGATTCAAGGTGCACTATTTCCGCTGGGCGATACTCGGAAAGAAGATATAAGAAAAGAAGCAGCGAATCGTGGATTAACAGTTGCGCAGAAGCCTGATAGTCATGATATTTGTTTTGTTCCATCAGGTGATAACGCAGGTTGGTTGTGCGAAAGATTAGGAAGCGAAGTTGGCCCAATCGTTGATGCAGCTGGCAAAAAACTTGGCGAACATCATGGTGCATATACATACACAATCGGACAACGACGCGGATTAGGTATTTCCGAACCCACTCCATCCGGGAATCCAAGATATGTTTTAAGAATTGAACCAAAAAGTAATACCGTTGTTGTGGGCGAGCGCGAGTCACTAGCAATCTCCGAAATAATCGGAGAGAAGATAATTTGGTGCGGTCCAGAAATTTTAGAAAATCGCCCCGCTTCTGGCAGCGTTCAAGTGCGAGCACACGGAACTCCCATTGCCTGTACTTACCAACGTGACGAAACTGGCAGGTTAAAAGCAGAACTTAACGAAGAAATTTTTGGCCTCGCGCCAGGACAAGCAATGGTGATTTACGAAGGCGATCGCGTGGTCTGCTCGGCCACAATTTCGGAAACTAAGTAAATGGCTGTTAATTCTGGGACAGATAAAGTTTCGGCAGCTAGACGCCGGATGAGCGAACTTGCCGAGCAGATTAGAGATCACCAGTATCGATATTACGTTCTTGATAAACCAATAATCTCCGATGGTGAATTTGATTCTTTATGGAATGAGTTAATCAAGTTAGAGAATGAATTCCCAGACTCAAGAGACCCAAATTCACCTACTCTCGAAATCGGCGGGGGATTTGCAACGCATTTTGCACAATTTAATCATCATCAGAAGATGATGAGTCTAGATAATGTATTTAACGAGACAGAACTAGAAGCTTGGTTTGAAAGAGTAAAGAAAGAACATTCCGGCGAACTTTCCTGGCTTTGTGAAGTAAAGATTGACGGACTTGCCATTAATCTAATTTATGAAGATGGAAATCTCACCAGGGCTTTAACTCGAGGCAATGGCGATACCGGAGAAGATGTCACGGTTAACGTTCGAACCATAAAATCAATTCCGCAGAAGTTAGCTGATAAGAAACCACCGAAGTTGGTGGAGATTCGTGGCGAGATCTATTTTCCGGTTGCAGAATTCAACGAACTTAATGAAGCGTTAGAAGAAGCAGGTAAGATACCGTTTGCCAATCCAAGAAATGCAGCTGCAGGTTCGCTCCGACAGAAAGATCCAAGAGTTACCCAAGC
>JBJSWS010000114.1:0-6392 GCA_046085985.1 Actinomycetales bacterium | reverse complement strand
TAAAGAAGTGAAATTCCAGATTGTGCGGCTCTTGTACATGCTGCGATTTCTAACTGAGAGCCGATGCCGGATTTCTGGTAATTGGAATGAACCATGAGTTTTCGAAATTCAGCTCGATGCTTGCCGTTACTTCTATTTTCGGGAGTAACAATCACTACGCCAGTAATCTCATCATTTGTTTTAGCGACTAATACGATATTGCCATGAGGGATTGCTTCTAATTCTGCACGCCAAAAAGATTCGAGAGCGCGATCATCCTCATCAGTTAGGAAACCTACGGAAAAATTTCCATTTATGGAATCGCGCAGAATCCTTACCAAACCCGAAATTAAGTTCGAGTCATCAAGGGAATTAGGCTGAAGTTCCTCAACGAGGCTTGTCATAGCCTTCAGTTTAACTTGCCTAAGATGGGGATTAAGATAACTGAGTGCGGATTGCAGTTTCAGGCGAAAAAATCACGGCAGCTTGTGATTTGAAATCTGTAATGGAAACGCAGCGTAACGTTTTTGCTAATCACTACAACGGTGCTGCTTTTCTCGGTCCGCGTGCTGTGCTCTCACAAGGTCAAAACGCGCAATTTGCCTACCTGGCGCGCGCCTCTTCCGCTGGACCAACAATTGTTAAATTTGGAACGGTTTTTCCTAACAATCCCAGAGTCGGCTTGCCTGCGGTTCAAACTTCAATCTTGGTATTAAGCGCAAAGGATGGAAGTGTCTCCCACGAGTTCGATGGTGAAAAGATTACTGAACTTCGAACGGTGGCTGCCAGCATGGTGGCTATCGAAAAATTAGCTAACCCACCCAAGAAAGTTGCAGTTATCGGATTAGGGCATCAAGGGATTGCTCATGCAAAAGCTATCAGAGAATTATTTTCGCCAAATGAAATAATCGGTATAAGTAAGAATGGCAACGCGTCTTCATCTGCACACACATTAGATCGATTCTCAAATGATATTTCAGAGATTTATGATTGCGATCTAATTGTCGCCGCTACAAGCTCCAGCACTCCAGTAGTAAATAGCGCCTTAAGGGCAGGCACTACTTGTATTTCGATTGGTTCATTTTCACCAGATCGAGCCGAAGTATCTATCCAAGCTCTTAAAGGCGCAGACCAAGTTATTGTTGATGATTGCGAAACAGCGAGAAAACAATGTGGATCAATCTCACAATTTTTTCAGAGCGCAGATTATCCGAATAGAACATGGAGTGAGCTTCGGGAGATTGGGCAAGTCATAGTCGAGAATTCTGGAAGGCGTGACTTGAATGAAGTCATCTACTATTTCAGCGTCGGGCTTGGCATCCAAGATGCGGCATTGATTGAATTGATCCTGGAGCGCATCTAATGATTGATAAGAATACGGCTGCTTCGATTACTCAGAAAATCTGGGGTGTTACTGGAGAAGTGGAATCTTTAGCCGGAGAACGCGATCTTAATTTCAAGATTTCTGGAGATCGAATAAGTATCTTGAAGTTCTATCCGAATAAGGCTGAGATTGATTACTTAAATCTTCAAGATCGCATTCTTATACATCTCTCTAAGCTAAACCTGGTACCAAAGTTATTGACTTCAAAAGAGAAAAGTTTTACCCATGAGGTTGAATCTGGCTTAGTTCGACTATTGGAATGGATAGATGGAACGATGTGGGCAGAAAAAGGAACCCACTCAACTGAAGAAATCATCGAACTAGGCCAAGTAATTGCCAAGATTGATTCGGAATTGGGCAAATTTGAACTTTCTAACGCTGACTCCAATCTGTTAAGCCGTGAATTCATATGGAATATGTTGCAGGCAGATCGAGCTCTGGAATGGTGTAGCAAGATTTCTGATGAAGAGTTAAGAAACCTAGTCACTCAAACCTTGACTAGATTCAGTGGTCAAGTCAAAACTAGATTAAACGATTTTTCGCAACAACTCATTCATAATGATGCCAACGAGTGGAATATTGTTATTTCAAAATCGGGTCCTAAGTTAATTGATTTTGGGGATGTGATTATCGCTCCTCGGATTGTTGGCTTGGCAGTGGCCGGAGCCTACGTTTCGCTAGGTGCGCAGGACCCATCATTCGAGGTTTCCAAATTGGTGCGGGGTTATCACTCTGTCTCACCTCTAAAGGTGTCCGAGATTGAAATCCTTCATGATCTAGTAAAGACACGTATTGCGATGAGTATTGCTAATGCTGCGCTGCAGATTTCTGCAAATCCGGAGAATTCCTATCTTGAGATAAGCCAGAATCTGACCCCCGATGCATTAAAGCTTCTTAGTGCTACTGACGATAACCATGCGCTCTTTCGATATCGGAATGCAATTGGTTTAGAAGCAAACCCAAGAGCCAAAGAGATCAGAAAGTTTTTAAACCTAAAATCGGATATATCAGATGTTGTAGCGCCACCATTTAAGAGCGCGAAAAAAGTTTGGATCGATTGGTCAGTAGATAATCCAAATTTGCCGCGTACTACGCAAGCAGTTGCCCAAATACTCAAAGATTCTGGAGCATCTGTTGGCATCGGCAGATATTGCGAGAATCGAGAGGTTTATCAAGGCGAAGCTTTTGCGATTTCAAATCCAAACGCGCGTACGTTCCATCTAGGCGTTGATTTATGGATGCATGCCGGAGCTCCTGTATATGCCCCGCTCGATGGCGTCATTGAAATCTTTAATGAGAACAAGACCTATCTTGATTACGGCCCAGTTGTGATTCTCCGACATCACACTGATAGTGGTATTCCATTTTGGACGCTCTATGGCCATCTATCTCGAGCATCTTTGAAGAATTGGCAGATTGGTAAAGAGATTAAAGCCGGCGAGCTTGTTGGTTGGATGGGCGAGGAAGAAGAGAATGTTGGCTGGCCACCTCATACGCACCTTCAGTTGCTAACTGATTTATGTGGAATGGGTATTGATGTTCATGGAGTAGCGCCCAAAGAGGAAGTTTCACTTTGGCGTGGTATCTCTTTAAATCCAAATCTAATTCTACGGATTCCAGAAGGGGTCGATGCTCACAGTCGAATAAGTGCTAGCGCTGTAATTGGCGAACGAAGGTCAGTTATTTCCCAAAATCTTTCGCTAAATTTCAAACATCCGCTACATATTGTTAAGGGTAAAGACGCCTATCTCATTGATGAGTCAGGAAATAGATATCTCGATTTAGTGAATAACGTTGCTCATGTAGGACATAGCAATGCTCGGGTCACAGCGGCTGCTATCTCACAGCTCTCAACTTTAAATACCAATACGAGGTACTTGCATCAGGGAATAACTGAATACGCACGTTCTCTCCTAAGCACTTTGCCTGATCCCTTGAGCGTCATCTTCTTTGTTAATAGCGGAAGCGAAGCTAATGATTTGGCGATTCGCTTGGCTCGTACATATACAAATCGAACCGGTGTACTTGCATTGCGCCATGCATATCATGGCCACACTCAGAGTGTTGTGGAAATTAGTCCATATAAATTCTTAGGCAAAGGTGGTTCTGGTAAACCAAATCATGTTGGTGTTGCCGAATTACCTGATACTTATCGCGGAACATTCACTGGTAAGAGCGCAACATCCGATTACCTTAAGAATGCAATTGAAAACTTAGATAATTTGGCTCAACCAATTTCCGCATTCTTCGCCGAGAGCATCGTAAGTACTGGCGGACAGATAGTTCTTCCCGCCGGTTACCTCTCCAAGATTTACCAAGAAGTGCGAAATCGAGGCGGATTGTGTGTAAGTGATGAAGTTCAAATTGGATTGGGACGAGTTGGTGATGCGTTCTGGGGATTTGAATTGCAAGGTGTCGTTCCGGATATTGTGACTATGGGTAAACCACTTGGAAATGGACATCCATTGGCCGCGGTAGCAACAACTGCCGAGGTTGCAGCAGCTTTCAATAATGGAATGGAATATTTCAATACCTTTGGCGGAAATCCAGTAAGCGCAGCCATTGGCCAGAGCGTCTTCGATACCGTAATGGATCAGGCGCTGCAATTAAATGCCAAAACCGTAGGCGAGTATCTACAAAACTCTGTCAGGGAATTAGCGAAAAGCTTTGAGATTATTGGAGATGTACGAGGTCACGGGTTATTTATCGGCGTTGAATTCGTGAAAAATGGAGTTGAACCAGCAACCCAGGAGGTATCGGATTTAATGGAATTCGCTCTGGCTAGGGGAGTCCTTCTATCTTGTGACGGTCCTGATAACAATGTTCTAAAAATCAAACCTCCATTGATTATTGGAAAATCCGAGGTTGATCTATTCATCAACGTACTTAGCGATTGGTTAGGTCGCAAATGAGTGCAGCCCTTTCTGGAATCAAGATCGCAGACTTCAGCAGAGTTCTTGCCGGACCATACGCAACCATGATTCTGGCTGACTTGGGAGCAGAAGTGATAAAAGTTGAACGACCAGGTTCTGGCGATGAGACTAGAGGTTGGATTCCTCCCGTTGATGGAAAAGGTAGATCTACCTATTTTCAAAGTGTTAACCGAAATAAAAGAGGCATAAGTATTGATTTATCTTCTGCCGAAGGCAGATCTGCTGCCCGCGAATTAATTCTTTCTTCTGATGTTGTAGTCGAGAATTTTGGAACGGGCGGCATGGCTAAATTTGGACTTAGCTATGAAGAGATAAGAGATTTAAAGCCAACGATTGTCTATTGCTCGATTACTGGATTTGGCAGCAACGGACCACTAGCCACTCTTCCTGGTTATGACATGTTAGTTCAAGCAATGAGTGGATTAATGAGCATTACAGGCGAGAAGGATGGTGAGCCGACAAAGGTTGGCGTTGCAGTGATTGACGTGATTGCCGGTTTACATGCGAGTACCGGCATCCTCGCTGCTTTAAGGGCGAGGGACGCTCAAGGGTTTGGTCAACATGTCGAAATAGATCTTTTTACCTCTGCTTTATCTGGAATGGCCAACCAGAGTGGGGCATTTGCTGCTGCGGGCGTAAATCCAATTCGCATGGGAAATCATCATCCTTCAATTGTTCCTTACGGAATTTTTGAGGGGAAAGATCGGAAAATTGCAATAGCTATCGGCAATGATCGTCAGTTTAAAATATTTGCCGAACTATTAGAAATTGCACTTCCAAAATATGAATTAAATGCCGATCGAGTTTCTCATCGTGACGAATTAGTGGATTTAATCAATTCTAAACTAGCCAATAAATCTGCCGCTGAATGGATTTCACTCTTCAGAGAGTGCGATATCCCGGCCGGTCCGATTAATTCCATAGCGGAAGCTTTTGCCTTCGGTGCAGAAAACGGTTTGAAACTGATTGCAGAAACTGAAGATGAGAGATCAGTAGTTAATCCAATTAAACTCTCTCGAACGCCAGCGGAATACCGCATGCCTTCACCGCCGCTAGCTTGAGGCTATAACTGGTTTCTGCCTAGAAAGTATTGCCCAGGTAACCGCAAGAACAATTCCAACGGAGCAGAAGAGCGTGCTTGGGGGGATAACTTCACCCAAGAGAAGCACCGACCAGCCTAACGTCATAAAAACTTGTAATTGCTGAACTTGAGCGCCGCGAGCGGTTCCGGCATCTTTTAGACCGCGATACCAAGGGATAAAGCCAAGGTACATAGAAGAAAGTCCAATAACTAGCATCCCAATATTGGCCTGTGTAGTTATCTCTGCCTTTGATTCAGTGCTAAACCAGAGAATTGCAGAGGCAATAAAAGTTACTGGAAGAGCAAGTACGACTACCCACGAAATGACTTTCCACCCTGAATAGACTCTTGTTAATTCAGCGCCTTGAACATAACAATACGAGGACGCAATAACAGCTCCTATCGCAAGTAGATCTGCAATTAGATCATTCATGTCGAATGAGCTTCGACTTGCCGTAAAATAAATCAAAATAGAAGTACCAATAACTGTTGCGATCCAAAACTCTCGAGAAACATTCTCATGGCCGCGCATGACCGCAAAAATCGCGGTAACCAAGGGCATTATTGATGCAACGACTGCGACTGGTGCCGTTTCTGTACGCATAAGTGCCAACGCGATTAATATCGGCCAACCGAATACTGCGCCAAGTAATGTGTAAAAGAACTCTTTGTAATGTCCGGGTGGAATCAGAGATTCACCGGCAATTTTTAAAAAGATAATCGCTAAAACTCCAGCGATTACGGCTCGTCCGGTTGCGGTAAAAAGCGGTGAGTAACTTTCCAGCGCCCATCTCGTCATTGGAAGTGAGAGTGAGAAGAGAATTACGGCAAAGAAAGCAAACCCGATGCCTCGTATCTGGGTTCGATTCATTTTGTGGACGATACTGGGATCGAACCAGTGACCCCTTCCATGTCAAGGAAGTGCGCTACCGCTGCGCTAATCGTCCGTTCGAGGTGGAGACGGGATTTGAACCCGTGTAGCGGGATTTGCAGTCCCGAGCCTCGCCTCTCGGCC
>JBJSWS010000113.1:0-2554 GCA_046085985.1 Actinomycetales bacterium | reverse complement strand
TGGACAGGATGCAACTGTTGATGGTCTACGCGCAATCTTGACTGGTGATCTTTCAAATACCGTTTACAAGGCAATCAAGGCAGAAGCTAATGCAGCTGCTGAACTTGCAATTGCACTTCTAAAGGGTGAAGAAGCATCAACAGCAACTGGCTCAGTAAACAATGGAGTAACAGATGTTCCTTCAGTACTACTTGTTCCAGTAGCAATCACCAAGGAGAACGTAAAGGATGTCATCGCAGATGGCTTCCAGTCACGTGAAGATGTCTGTAAGGACATCGAAGATCTCTGCACCGCAAACGGCATCTAATAGCTGAACGCAGTGCGTGAAAACAGCCCGAGTTCGCTCGGGCTGTTTTCTATTTAAGAATTCTGCCTTTGATTATTGAAATTTGATGGTTAAGAGAGGTTGACTAGGGCCACCATGTCTACAGCAACTCCGATTCTTTCAATGCGGGGAATCAATAAATCTTTTGGTCCCGTTCATGTTCTACGCGATGTAAATTTTGATTCATATTCCGGAAAAGTGACTGCCCTAGTAGGCGATAACGGTGCTGGTAAGAGCACGCTAATTAAATGTATTGCTGGAATTTATGTTCCAGATAATGGTGATACTTTCTTTGAAGGAGAAAAGGTCACAATCTCAGGTCCGCGAGATGCGACCGGACTTGGAATTGAAGTCGTTTATCAAGATCTAGCTCTCTGTGACAATTTGGATATCGTCCACAATATGTTCCTTGGCCGCGAAGAGAAGAGCGGCCCAACGCTTGATGAATCAAAAATGGAGTCAATGGCAAAGAAGACTTTGGATGGTTTAAGCGTTCGCACAGTTAAATCTATTAGACAACAAGTCGCATCATTGAGCGGTGGTCAGCGTCAAACAGTTGCAATCGCTCGCGCGGTGCTATGGAATAGCAAAGTAGTAATTCTTGATGAACCAACCGCAGCGCTAGGCGTTGCGCAGACAGAACAAGTTTTGAAATTGGTACGACAACTTGCAGATAATGGCCTTGCCGTAATAGTTATCTCACATAATCTAAATGATGTCTTCCAAGTTGCTGACAATATTGCGGCGATGTATTTAGGTTCGATGGCGGCTCAAGTTAATAAATCAGATGTGACGCAAAATGATGTAGTTCAGTTGATTACTACCGGTAAAGCCGAGAAATTGGCAGGTCTTTCCAAATGACCGAACAGATGACGCTGGATAAATCACTACGTGATTGGTGGAGTCGAGTAAAGGCTGGACAGACCGGTGCATTCCCTGCTCTATTGGGATTACTCGTTCTATGCATAGTTTTTGGATCAATGAGCTCTGTCTTCTTGACTCCAGGTAATTTTGCAAATCTATTAACTCAGGCTGCTGCCGTAACGGTTATTGCAATGGGATTAGTCTTTGTTCTCCTACTTGGCGAAATTGATTTATCAGCAGGATATGCCGCAGGTGTTAGTGGCGCGATTCTCGTTGTGATGATTACAGAGATGGAATATGCCTGGTGGATAGCATTTCCGGTTAGCGTAATTGTCGGAATTCTTCTCGGCGGATTTATTGGCTATTTAGTAGCACAGTTACATATCCCATCATTCGTCGTCACCTTAGCCACTTTCTTGGCTTTCCAAGGCTTGCTACTTCTACTTATCGGAGAGGGTGGCACAATCCGAATCGATGATCCGGTAATTCTCTCTGTTGAAAATAAGAACTTGTCTGTCGCTTCGAGTTGGATCTTTTATTTCTTAGTAGCAGGTTCATATCTCGCTTCTGGAATATGGAAGTTCTATCGCCGTCGTCAGGCAGGTCTTACCGATAACCTATTTAAGTTCTGGTTGATAAAAGCTGTTGGAATGGTAGTTATTGGCGCTGCAGCAACATCTGCCCTAACTGTCGAACGTAGCAATAATCCTGAATTAGTTAGCTTGCGCGGTATTCCATATGTTGTACCAGTCATCTTCGTACTTCTTGTTGGAGCGACTTTCGTTCTAACTAAAACTTCATTTGGATTACACATTTATGCAGTTGGTGGAAATGCAGAAGCAGCTCGTCGCGCCGGTATTAATGTCAAAATGATTCGTATCTATTCATTTATGATTTGTTCTGGCTTCGCAGCTATTGCGGGAATGATCTTTGTCTCTCGAGCTAATTCGATTTCTCCAACTACAGGCGGAAGTTCAACCTTGCTCTACGCAGTTGGCGCAGCAGTTATTGGTGGTACCAGCCTCTTTGGTGGAAAAGGAAAAGTTAGCGATGCAATTCTCGGTGGCATAGTGGTCGCTGTTATTGATAACGGTATGGCGCTACTTGGCTATCCAGCTGGAATTAAGTTCATGGTAACTGGTGCAGTTCTCCTTATTTCCGCCTCAATTGACGCCTTCTCACGGCGTGGCGCGAATACAAAATAGTTCGGGTATTCTCGGTAACTCTTGCGGGAGTGGTGAAATGGCAGACACGCAGGTCTTAGGAACCTGTGTATTCGGACGTGTGGGTTCAAGTCCAACCTACCGCACAAAGTTGTTGGTTAGATTACTTTCATGACAACGAAGTCTAATGAGTCCCCACTGC
>JBJSWS010000112.1:0-7192 GCA_046085985.1 Actinomycetales bacterium | reverse complement strand
CAAACTCCGCAGTACAAGCAAAACAACTCGTAACAGATTTAGCAGATGCAAAAATGCCCTTGATTGTGATGGGAGATTTCAACGCCGACTATCGCGATCCACGCCCAAAATCGGCCCCAAATCCGGGTGAGCAACCAGTTGTAAGCGAAGCATGTCCAACTTCAGGAGATGCGTTATGTAATGCATTTACAACAATGATTGAAGCAGGATTTACCAACGCGTCCCCTGATGCAAAAGATCCAAAGTTCTTCTCTTGGGGTGCTGGTGCGTTATTGAATGGAGCAGATCCAATCCGAGCAAAGCAGGCTCTGATAGAAGGGAATCAATATGGTTTTACTGATCGCTTAGATTATGTATTTACCAAGAATGTTTATGCAAATGTTTCATCAAAGATGATTGGGAATGTTTATCCAGATGGTTCTTCAATCTGGGATTGTGGAAGTGAAAAATGTTTTGCTTCAGATCACGCAGGGGTTGTGGCAACAATTGAATTGCCAAGAGCAGCTAATCAGCAAGATCCGGCATTACCTGATCACGGAAGATTTCCACTTGGAATCTGGCATTTTGTTGCAATTCTTCTAGTGGCCCTTACTTCATGGCGAGTTTCACGTCGTATCTCGCGACGATTTGTCGATTAAAGAGCGGGTAGGTAACCTTCGGCTCCACGGCGAGGGGTAGCCCCGTAATCGACGAAAGGCAAGAAAATGGCAGAAGTAGCAATCAAAGGCGCGATCCGTAATGAATTCGGAAAAGGCGCATCTCGCAGAATCCGTCGCGATGGTTCAGTACCTGCGGTTATTTATGGTCATGGCGAGAAACCAACTCATATTTCATTACCAGCTCGTGAAGTTGGAATTGCAATTAAGACTTCTAACGTCCTACTAAATATTGATCTTGGCGAAAAGCAGGAATTAGTTCTACCTAAGTCAATTGTCCGAAATCCACTAAAGGGCAATCTTGAACATATCGATTTAATCATCGTCCGCCGCGGTGAGCGCGTTACGGTAAATGTGCCAGTGCATGCATCTGGTAAGCATGATCCAGAAGGTATTTTGGAACACGTACATAACACAATTGAAGTTGAAGCAGATGTAACTGCAATTCCACAAGCACTTGAATTGGATATCACGGGCTTGATGGCTGGCGATTCCAAAGTTGCAGCAGATGTGGTTCTTCCAGAAGGTGTCACTCTCAAGAGCGATCCGAAGATGGTTGTTATTCACCTTTCAGTTCGAACTGCAGTTGAAGAAGTTGTTCCAGTTGCTGCTGCTGAAGGTGAAGCCGCAGCGCCTGCTGAAGGTGAAGCCGCAGCACCTGCTGAAGGTGGCGCGGAGGGCGAGAAGAAATAGTCGTAACCTTCCTTCATGTTCGGTAGATCGAAGGAAAGTTGGATTGTTATCGGGCTGGGTAATCCTGGCACCGAATACGAACGTACTCGTCACAACATCGGTGCGATGGTCGTTAACCAACTTGCAATGCAAAATAGTGCGAAATTTAGTAACCATAAATCGCGCGCCAATATCGCTGAATTCAAAGTTGCTGGAATTTCTGTTGTGGCTGCCACGCTACGTTGTTACATGAATGAATCTGGTGGGCCGACAAAGGCGCTGACTGATTATTTCAAAGTAACGAGTGAGCGTTTGATTGTTATCCATGATGAATTAGATATTCCTTTTGAGGCAATCCGATTAAAGCAAGGCGGAGGCGATAACGGCCATAACGGACTAAAGAGCATCACTTCTGTCTTAGGACCAAACTATTTTCGAATTCGGATGGGAATCGGTCGTCCAATTGGTCAACAAGATCCAGCTGATTTTGTACTCAAACCCTTTAGCGCAACTGAAAGAAAAGCATTACCTGAATTTGTTGAGAAAGGCTCGAGTGCAATCGAGGCGCTTATTAGTGATGGCCTAGAAATTGCGCAGACAAAATTTAACAGTTAGATAATTTCAGCGATTTCTAATAGATTTTGATTAGCCCCCTCCCTTTTGGGAAGCGGGGCTTATCGGCGTTTACCGGATGGGAAGAGAATGAGCAGATTAAGCGGGATTGCCAAGCTCTCTAAAGAGAGTCTGGCAAAACTAAGTAATAGCGATCGATTGGTCGCACCACTTTCGGCATTCCCGCAATTAATTGCCGCAAGAGCAGCTGAGAAAAAATTAGTTCTCGTCACACATTCAAGTAAACGTGCAGGTGAATTGGTTAAGGAATTAGGCGCTTATATAGATTCAGTTCGCGAATTTCCGTCGTGGGAAACCTTGCCCCATGAAAAGTTGAGCCCCAATAGCGACACTATCGCTAAGCGAATTGATGTCCTCTATAACTTAGCCAATATTCAAGTTTTGGTACTTCCAATTAGATCGCTAGTTCAACCAATAATTTCTAATATAACCGAACAGGAGATATTGACCCTTGATCGCGGTCAAAGTATTGATTTTGAATCATTGATTACCGCACTTGTCGATCGGGCATACACCAGGGTAGATATGGTGGAGCGACGTGGTGAATTCGCGGTACGAGGCGGAATTATTGATATTTATCCAACGGCCGCTGATTATCCAATCAGAATCGAATTCTTCGGCGACGAAATTGAGGAGATCCGCCGCTTTGAAATCGGCAGCCAACGAACCTTCGCACCAGAGACAAGCGCGATCCGGATATTGCCTGGCAGAGAACTATTGATTGACAATGATGTAAAAGAACGTGCCCAAGCTCTGCGACATCTTTACCCAGAGTTATTGGAAATGACAAGCAAGATCGCAGAGGGAATCTATGTAACAGGTATGGAATCGCTGATTGGGGCGCTACACCCAGAGATGAAGCAATTCTTGGATTTCCTAGATAATCAATACGAAGTGATTTTGTTAGAAGAAGAACGAATTAAGAATAGAACTTTAGATTTAATCAAAACAAGCGAGGAATTTTTAGAGGCCTCTTGGTCCAATGCTGCTTTAGGAGAATCGATAGCAGCACCTCTGCGAACCGAACTCCAGCGCGCTAACTACTTAAGTATTGAAGATATTAAAGCAAAAGCAGATGAGAAGGAGATTGAGTGGCGCAGTATCAATCTCTTTGGTGACATTGATGATCCGAAAGTTGCGCAATTTAAGGAGCTGGCTCCGTACCGGGGCGACTTTGAAAAGTTATTACGTGATATCAAATCCTGGCATGCTGCTAAAGAACTAGTTGTTCTCTCTTTTCACTCACATGGTTTGGCCGAGCGCTATCTGCAGCTGTTATCTGAAGCTGATCTTCCCGCCAAACTTGTCTCGGATTTAAGCACTCTTCCAGTAAGAGATGTTATCTATCTTCTAACTTCACCGATTAATTTTGGATTTCAAGATATCGATAATAAGACGGTTTTACTCTCTGAATCAGAAATTACCGGCGTTAAAGATCGAAGAGCCTCTGCCGCAAAACTACCAACACGGCGCAAGAAGGCGATTGATCCACTTGAACTAAAACGTGGTGATTATGTAGTCCATGAAATCCATGGAATTGGTAGATATCAAGAGTTACTTAAGCGAAGCGTTGGTGGAGTTGAACGTGAGTATGTAGTTATCGAATACGCACCAGCAAAGCGAGGCCAACCGGCAGATCGAATCTTTGTTCCGACAGATTCTCTTGATCTAGTTACAAGATACATTGGTGGCGAAACTCCGGCACTTCACAAGATTGGTGGCGGGGACTGGAGTAGAAGTAAAGCTAAAGCAAAGAAAGCCGTTAAAGAGATTGCCGGCGAACTCATTCGCTTATATGCAGCTCGCACTAGCCTTCCGGGTTTTGCTTTCTCTCCTGATACTACTTGGCAACGTGAACTTGAAGATTCATTTGAATATGTAGAAACACCAGATCAGTTATCAACAATCAATGACGTTAAGGCAGATATGGAACGTCCATATCCAATGGATCGCATTGTTTGTGGAGATGTTGGTTACGGCAAGACTGAAATTGCGATCCGAGCTGCTTTTAAAGCGGTACAAGATGCAAAACAAGTTGCAGTACTTGTTCCAACAACTTTGTTGGTCCAACAACACCTAGCCACATTTTCAGAGCGTTACTCTGGATTTCCGATAAAAGTAAGTGCCTTATCGCGATTTAACTCGGCAAAAGAAATTACCGAAACTTTATCGGGATTAAGTGCAGGGACAATCGATGTTGTGATTGGGACCCATCGCTTACTTTCTGAAGATATTAAGTTTAAAGATTTAGGGTTGATTATTGTTGATGAGGAGCAGAGATTTGGCGTTGAACATAAAGAGAAATTGAAGAAACTTCGTGCGACAGTTGATGTTTTAGCTATGTCGGCAACGCCAATCCCAAGGACCTTAGAGATGGCAATTACTGGAATCCGCGAGATGTCAACGATTGCAACAGCGCCAGAAGAGCGTCACCCGGTACTCACCTATGTCGGTGCTTATGATGATAAACAGGTAGTTGCCGCAATACATCGAGAGTTATTACGTGATGGCCAAGTTTTCTATATTCATAATCGCGTTGAGAGCATCGATGAAGCAGCCGCCCGCCTACGTAGATTGATTCCAGAGGCGCGAATTGCAACGGCGCATGGACAGATGAATGAGAGCGCGTTAGAACAAGTTGTTTTAGCTTTCTGGAATCGCGAATTCGATGTTTTAGTTTGTACGACAATTGTTGAAAATGGCATTGATGTTGCGAATGCCAATACCTTGATTGTCGAACGTGCCGATAAATTTGGACTATCGCAGCTCCATCAACTTCGCGGAAGAGTTGGACGGAGCAGAGAGCGGGCATATGCATATTTTCTCTATCCAGGAGATAAACCTTTAACAGAGTTAGCGCTGGAGCGGTTAAATACCATTGCAACCAATAGTGAACTTGGCTCTGGAATGCAGGTTGCACTTAAGGATTTGGAGATACGCGGAGCTGGAAACTTATTGGGCGGTGAACAGTCTGGACATATTGCAGATGTTGGTTTTGATCTCTATATGAGAATGGTCGGTGAAGCAGTAACAGAATTTAAGCGAGGCTTAATAGATGGACCAGAGCAAGAAGTTGAATGCAAAGTAGAGCTTCCAATCACTGCACATTTATCAACCGAATATGTTCCCGCTGATCGATTAAGACTTGATTTGTATCGCAGATTGGCCGCTGCGAATTCTGATTCTGAAGTTGATGCAATTGGTGAAGAACTTCGAGATAGATTTGGCGAGATTCCAATCGAGGCGCTCAGGCTTCTTGACGTTGCAAAGCTTCGAATTAAAGCAAAGCTGATGGGAATTAAAGATCTTGCACTACAAGGCAAATATCTAAAGATTGCACCGGTTAAGATTTCTGAATCAGTTCAGCTTCGGATACAACGTCTCTATCCTGGCTCAATTGTGAAATCGGTGACTAACACCCTGCTGATTGCCAGACCCTCTGTTGCCGCATGGTCAGAAGAGAGTCAGAAGATAGGAGATACTTCACTCCTTACCTGGGTGAACGAATCACTGGCAGAGCTAAATTCACCCATAAAGCAGAGAGAAGGAAATTAAATGAAGCGCTTCATCACAGCATTACTTGGATTCTCGCTGCTATTTATTACAGGCTGCTCTCAAATGGATGTTGCAGCAAGTGTTGGCAAGACAGATATTGAGTTAGCCACACTGCAGAGCCGAGTCGATTCAATTTTGGCAGAGCGACGAAAAGTAGATACCTCTCAGATGCAGCTTCAAGATGGCGATGTTTTGACGCGCTCACAACTGTCTTTCTTAATCTCAAATCTTATTCTTGATGAAATTGCAGGTGAAACTGGAATTGAAGTAACAAAGGCGGATCTTGAGGGTTACAAAGCAGAAATCTTTCAGAGCATTGGCGGCGAAGAGATGCTTCCTTCAGTTCTTGTAAATGCAGCAATTGCACCAGAAGCTCTTGATGATGTTCTTCGTCGAGATTTAATTTTGCGAAAAATCGGTAGCGCATTGGCTGATTCAGGTGCAACCGATGGCGAGATAAATGATTTGATTCAAAATCTAGTACGTGAAAAATCAAAGCAGTTAAAGATTGTGATTAATCCAAGATACGGAGTCTGGGATCCAACTTCAATCTCAGTACTTGGCACTGATCCAGCAGGCGATGCAGTAACAAATAAATAGTCATGGCATACGAAAATCTGATTCGCCTAGTTGAGGTGATGAAGAGGCTTCGCGCAGATTGCCCATGGGATGCTGAACAGACTCATGAAAGTTTAATTAGATATCAATTAGAAGAGTCATATGAATTTATTGAAGCCGTTGAAAGTGGCAATCGGGCAGATCTGAAAGAGGAACTTGGCGATTTACTTCTGCAAGTTTATTTCCATGCACAGATTGCCCAAGAAGATAAGACCGAGCCATTTAATATTGACGATGTAGCTGCAGGCGTGGCAGATAAATTGATTGCAAGGCACCCACATGTTTTCGCAGATGTGAAAGTTAATTCCAGCGCAGATGTGAAGCGAAATTGGGAGCAGATAAAGAATGAAGAGAAGGGGCGTACCGAATTTGATGAAGGAGTTCCAACCGGCCAACCTGCGCTGCCGCTTGCTGCCAAATTAATTCTTCGCGCCGAAAAGAATGGCCTAAAAATACCCGTTGCCAATCGACCAAAATCGGGTGGCGACGAGAATGCACTTGGTGACGAATTTCTCTCGTTAATTTCTTGGGCGGTAGCAAGCGATATTGATCCAGAAGCTGCGCTGCGAAAGGCTGCACTTCGTTATCGTGATTCATTAAAGGAAAGCCGATAACGATAGACTTCCCAATCGTGACGACAATAAAATCAATCAAAGCTCGTGAAATCCTCGACTCAAGAGGTAATCCAACTGTAGAAGTAGATGTAGAACTTGCTGATGGCTCGATGGGACGGGCTGCGGTACCTAGCGGTGCATCAACTGGAGCTTTTGAAGCAGTGGAACTTCGTGATGGTGGCGAAAGATATTTAGGTAAGGGCGTCCTGAGTGCTATTTCGAATATTCAAAAAGAGATTGCGCCCAAATTAGTTGGCGCTGATCCATTTGCTCAAAGTGCGATTGATAAATTAATGATTGATTTAGACGGAACTGCAAATAAATCAAAGTTGGGCGCTAATTCAATACTCGGAGTTTCCTTAGCGGTCGCAAGAGCAGCAAGTAATTCAAAGAAGCTTCCTCTATATAGATTTATCGGTGGCGAAAGCGCCGAACTTTTACCTG
>JBJSWS010000111.1:0-2606 GCA_046085985.1 Actinomycetales bacterium | reverse complement strand
CATTCCAGCGCCAATTAATGAGAGTTTGCCGATTTGATCATCGTATTGAATTGATTGGAAACCAATCTCACCTTGTAACTTCTGGCCGATTCCAGTTGCTTTAGATCCTTCGGTGCGCGGCAGAGTAAACGAGATATCGGTAAGTCCGGTCGCGGCGGCTGACACCTTCTGGACGATCATGTCGATGTTGATATCGGCATCTGCAATTGCTTGGAAGATGCGAGCTGCAACACCAGACCTATCAGGCACACCAACGATTGTTACCTTGGCTTCGGATTTATCGTGTGCTATCCCTGAGATGATTGCTTGCTCCATATTTCCTCCTTCAGGTTGGTCGGCGACCACCCAAGTTCCTTCGAGATTTGAAAATGATGAACGGACATGAATTGGTAAATTAAATCTGCGGGCATATTCAACGCAACGAAGATGTAAAACTTTGGCGCCGCATGCGGCAAGCTCTAACATCTCTTCATAAGTAACACTCTTTAACTTGCGCGCAGTTGGCACGATTCTTGGATCAGCGCTAAAGACGCCATCGACATCGGTATAGATTTCACAGACGTCGGCTTCAAGTGCTGCAGCTAGCGCAACCGCAGTTGTATCTGAACCACCACGACCTAGAGTTGTTACATCTTTAGTATCTTGTGAGATTCCTTGAAAGCCAGCAACGATTGCAATCGCATCTTGTTTCAACGCTTCTTGAATTCGTCCCGGTGTTACATCAATGATCCGTGCGCGACCATGTTTGCTATCGGTAATCACACCAGCTTGTGAACCGGTAAATGAGAGCGCTTCGAAACCTAAGTTCTTAATTGCCATTGCAAGGAGCGCCATCGAAATACGTTCACCTGCAGTTAGAAGCATGTCGAGCTCGCGCCCTGCTGGAAGTGGTGAGATCTGATTGGCCAGATCGATTAATTCATCGGTGGTATCGCCCATCGCAGAGACCACGACTACGACCTGGTGGCCCGCTTTCTTGGTGGCGACGATCCGGCTGGCAACGCGCTTCATCGCCTCGGCATCAGCTACCGAGGAGCCGCCGTATTTCTGAACGATTAAGCCCACGTCCAAATGGTGACAGGTTTTTTAAGGGTTTGACCCTTTATCTCAAATAATGAAACAATCTTTGTCTCAAAATATAAGAAACTTTAGATTTCTAGAGATCTACGCCCTTCAAAGGCTCTGCCAAGGGTTACTTCATCGGCATATTCAAGGTCTCCGCCAACCGGAAGGCCAGATGCCAAGCGCGAGATCTTGATGCCAAGTGGCTTGATTGTCCTGGCCAAATAAGTAGCTGTGGCTTCGCCTTCCAAGTTTGGATCGGTGGCGATGATGACCTCGGTGATATTTGCATCTGATAACCGCGTTAAAAGTTCGCGGATTCGAAGTTGTTCTGGACCGATGCCATCGATCGGACTGATTGCACCGCCAAGTACATGGTACTTACCTTTAAATTCGCGGGTACGTTCGATTGCGATTACATCTTTACTTTCCTCAACAACACAGATCGTTGTGTTATCGCGCCGCGGATCACGACATATTTTGCACTCTTCTTCTTCAGCCACATTGAAGCATTGGCTACAGAAGCGTACTTTTTCTTTTACTAAACGTAGAACTTCTACCAGGTGATTGATATCAACCCGTTCTGATTGCACGATATGAAAAGCAATTCGTTGTGCGCTCTTAGGTCCAATCCCTGGCAATTTACCAAGTTCATCAATTAGCTCTTGAATGATGCCTTCGTACATTACTTATCACTTTCAGCAATGACTTGGGCGCCAAGTTCTTTCATAATCAATTCAGTTCCTTGCAATTGATTTGGATCGGCTGGATCTTCATCAATTCGCTTTGCCATATTAGCTGGTGAATAAGGATCAACTGATGGATCAACAATTATTTCAATCTTGCGACGCACGCCGGTTACTTCAACAAAGGCATCAGAGAGAATTGGTTCGCTATCAGAGCGCAAGAAAGAATCACGAGCACCAGCATTAACTATTCCGATGGTGATTATCTTTTCGTCTACCGCAAGGATCTGAGCGCTTGCCGATAATAAGGACCAAGTTAATCTTCGCTTCTTCTTTACATTTTCAATTACATCTGGCCACATTCGGCGCAGCGAAGTCACATCCATATTTCCAGAAGGAGTAACGGTTTTTACTTCAGCGATTTTTGCTTTAGGCGCTTCTTCTGCTGGTTTTACCGGAGCTGCTTTTACTATCTTCTCTTTTGCAGCAGGAGCTACTTTCGTAGGCATTGGCTCCATGCCAGATGTCTTTCTAGTCGTTCGATTCGTGCAACGATTCCTTGATCAGATTTATCGCTATCGGCAATCACGATTCGACTTACGATCAATTCCAAAATTAATCGTGGCGCAGTGGCTCCCCGCATTTGATTTAAGCCTTCGGCAACAATTGAGGCGGCCCGGCTTAAGTTTCCGGCACCGATTCTTGAGGCTTGATTGCGCATACGCTCGAGCTGATCTTCTGGATAATTTCGCAAAATCGATTTCAAAGCATCTTCCGCAACATCAGCAATCACCAGATCTCGGAACCGCTCTAATAAATCTTGAGCGAAACGACGTGGGTCATGGCCGGATTCAATTA
>JBJSWS010000110.1:0-3283 GCA_046085985.1 Actinomycetales bacterium | reverse complement strand
ACGTTGATTCCGGCAAAAGAACATAAACAACTGTCGTTATTTAATGTCTTTGACCAATTGATTTTTTACAAAGGATTCGACGGGCATGGCAATAAAGCCATACCTCATCGAGGTAATTGGCATTGACTTTGGCACGCTGTTGAGTTCTCAAGGTACGGGTGCGCACCGATTCTTGGCCTTACGACCATTGGCAGGGCACGACCTATTCCGCCCCTTTTGGAGGCAGAAGGAGAAACTTAGGCCTCAAGCGAGATTCGGTCAAATCGCCCTATTTATAAGGCTTTTTCGCCCTTCCATAATCTGGAAAGAGCCCAAATCCAGCCAAAACCGTTGGTTTCTTGGGGAAATTCGCTACTCGGCCTGATGTTGAAGTCCGATTTCGTAGCGGAGCGCTAAGAATAGTCTCGCTTAAGAATTAGCGCAAATTACTTAATCTCAACGGCTGCAAGATCTCGCTTTCCTTTACGGATTACTAGGTACTTACCGTGGATGAAATCATTTATTGAAGGCGCAAAATCCTCGCTGGTAACTTTTACATTATTTAAGTAAGCGCCGCCTTCTTTAATGATTCGCCGCGCTGCTGATTTGGAATCAACAACTCCAGCGGTCGTGATCAAATCAACCCAAGAAGGAATAGCAGAGGAATTGCTTAACTCAACTCTAGGCAGTTCTGAGAGTGCTCCTCCTAAAGTTTTGGCATCAAGCTCTCGCAATTCTCCTTGACCGAAGAGAGCCTTTGCTGCTGCTTCAACGTTTTGAGTCTCAGTTTCACCATGAATCAAAGTAGTTACTTCTCGTGCAAGTGCCCGGTGTGCTTCTCTTGCTCCGGGATTGGTCTTCAACGACTCGAACAATGCCCCAAGTTCATCTTTTGACTTGAAAGAGAAAGCTTTCAGCAGTTTCTCTACATCGCGATCATCTGAATTTAGAAAGAATTGGAAAAATGCAAACGGTGAAGTCATCTCTGGGTCTAGCCAAATTGCACCAGCGGCTGTCTTTCCAAATTTTGAACCATCACTCTTTGTCATCAAAGGAATTGTTAGTGCATGAGCACTTTTTCCTTCAACTCGTCGAATTAAATCAACTCCTGCAACAATATTTCCCCATTGATCGCTGCCGCCAATTTGCAATGAGCATTGATTTCTACGGTTCAACTCAAGGAAGTCAAAAGCTTGCAAGACCTGGTAGGAAAACTCGGTGTATGAAATTCCTCCTGATTCCAGCCTTGCAGATACTGATTCTTTCGCAAGCATCTGGTTAACAGAAAAATGCTTTCCGATATCGCGTAAGAATTGGAGTGCCGATACAGGCGCAGTCCAATCAAGGTTATTAGCCATAACTGCTGCGTTTAAGCCTGTGAAATCAAGAAAACCTTCAAGTTGATGATGTATCCGATCTACCCATTGTGCAACAACTGTTTCATCATTAAGCGTCCGCTCTGAATTTCTGCCACTTGGATCTCCCACCAAACCTGTCGCTCCGCCAACCAGTGCAATCGGTTTATGACCTGCTAACTGAAAACGACGAAGAACTGTTAGCGCAACTAAATTTCCTAGATGAATGCTGGGCGCTGTTGGATCTATTCCTAGATAAACCGTGCGACTACCGCCATCTAGAAAGTTGGCCAACTCTTTTCGATCTGTGGTTTGGGCGATTGAACCACGCCATTCAAGATCAGATAACAGAGCGCTTGTCATTGGCTCATCATGCCCGAAAAGCGTTTGGCGGCGTCGGATATCCATTTCTCATGTCGGGCGAGGTCTCGGGTAGCACTTTTGATTTGAATCAGCACTGAATTAGGTGACGTTCCATTAATCGAAGACCTAGCGTCTATTGCGCTATCTAGATTAAGTACAGAACGAACCGAAGCATCAAGTGCGGGATGGGCGCTCTTAAAATCTGAATCAGAAAGCTTCTCTAGCGTTACACCGGATTTTTCTGAAATCTGGACACATTTGCCAGCGGCATCATGCGCCTCTGGAAATGGAATTCCTTTGCGAACCAGAAAATCTGCAATCTCTGTTGCCAAGCTGAAACCGAGCGGCGCAGCCGCACGCATCTTCTCAACATCAAATTTCGTAGTAGCAACCATGCCAGTAACGGCAGGTAACAAGGTCAACAAATGATGGATTGACGAAAACGCTAGCGCCTTATCTTCTTGTAAGTCGCGATTGTAAGCAAAAGGTAAACCCTTCAAAGTTGTTAGAAGTCCAACTAAGTTTCCAATTAGTGGTCCTGCTTTTCCGCGTGCTAGTTCAGCAATATCTGGATTCTTTTTCTGAGGCATAATCGAAGAACCAGTTGCAAATGCATCATCAAGTATGGCCCAGCCAAATTCTGAGGTTGACCAGATCGTCCACTCTTCTCCAATTCGAGATAAATGCACTCCGATAAGAGCAAGAATAAAGAGAGCTTCTGCAGCAAAATCGCGATCTGATACCGCATCGATACTATTTAGAACTGGTCCGGAAAATCCCAAACCCTTCGCCGTTGATTCTGGTGAAATTGGAAGCGAGGTTCCTGAGAGCGCTCCTGCGCCTAATGGTGAGGAGTTGCTTCTTTCAAACCATTTTTCAATTCGATCTAAATCACGCTCTAAAGCAAAGGCGTGTTTACTTAACTCTTGTCCAAATGTCACAGGTTGTGCATGTTGTAAGTGGGTAAAACCAGGCGCCATTGTCTTCAAATGTTTCTCCGCCTGAACAAGAATTGCACTTACTAACTTAGTTATTTCAATAGAAACCTCAACCATATGATCAAGTAGGTACAACTTGAAATCTGTAGCAACTTGATCATTTCGAGATCTTCCCGCCCTTATCTTCCCGGCATCTTGCCCGACTCGTTCCAAGAGAATTCGCTCTAGCGCAGAATGCACATCCTCATCATCTTCTAGCGGACTAAGGGAACCATTGCGCACCTCGGCCAACATCTTCTGCAACTCTTCCCTTATCTTGATGGCAATTTCTTTGCTTACTAATTTACCTTTTTCTAATTCAGCAAGATGAGCAAGTGAGCCTGCGATGTCATATGGCGCCAATTCCCAATCAACATCAGTACTTTTTGATAACGTAAACATTGCTTCATCAGATTTTCTGGTGAATCTACCGCCCCAAAGTGCCATTACTTTTTACCCATCTTCCTAGTACAAGAAAAACTCTTATCAAAGAAGTTTGTTAACTCTTTTTTCGCAGCCGCCCCACCATTACTCATTTTGGCAATCACTAGGACTGTGTCGTCACCTGCAATCGTTCCGATTACCTGCTTTAAATCAGACTTGGCAATC
>JBJSWS010000109.1:0-17383 GCA_046085985.1 Actinomycetales bacterium | reverse complement strand
GCCGAATCATCTGAGACAACTTTGATGCCCTTTGTGGCAATAATTTCTTTTGGTCTGCCTTCGCCATTAATTACTGATTCAATTACTTGGCGAGCTAATTTATCAGTGAGCTCACCGCGATTTATCAGATCAACGACTTCTGCTACATCTGAAGCAGTAATCGGCATTTCTGAAGCAGGAATTTCGCGCTCATTTGCAATCCTGGCAATCTCGCCAAGCCACCAACTACGTGCTCTGGTTGGATCTGCGCCAAGAGTCACGGTGGCTTCAACCAAATCTAAGACATCAGCATTAATCATGGCTGCCATCTCTTTATCTGGAACTTGCCATGAATCTTGCAGACGCTTCCTGTGAGCAGAAGGTCTTTCTGGAAGTGATTTACGAATTCCTTCAATAAATTCCGGTGCAGGTGCTACTGGGACTAAATCAGGTTCTGGGAAGTAACGGTAATCCTCAGCTTGTTCTTTTGAACGGCCAGGGGTGGTCTCACCGGTATCTTCATGGAAATGTCTAGTTTCTTGGATGACCCGGTTACCGGAATTTAGGACTTCTGCATGGCGAATCATCTCGCTTCTAACTGCGCGCTCGACGCTACGTAATGAATTCACATTCTTTGTTTCACTGCGAATACCAAACTTAGATTCACCAATAGGTTTTAGTGAGACGTTGGCATCGCATCGAAGTGAACCCTGTTCCATCTTTACATCGCTAACGCCAAGGGAGCGCAAGATATCTCTTAATTCTGCAACGTACGCGCGCGCCACCTGCGGTGCATATTTACCGGTATCTGTAATTGGTTTAGTAACAATTTCTACAAGTGGGATTCCGGCCCTGTTGTAATCAAGTAAAGAGTAATCAGCGCCATGGATTCGCCCAGTGGCTCCGCCCATGTGGAGCGATTTACCTGTGTCTTCTTCCATATGAACACGTTCAATTTCAATTCGAAAGTCCTTGAGCCCATCTTCTGTTTCGACTTTGATATCTAGATAACCGTTGAAACAGATTGGTTCGTCATATTGCGATGTTTGAAAATTCTTCGGCATATCTGGATAAAAGTAATTCTTTCTAGCAAATCTAGAGTATGGCGCAATCGAACAGTTGAGTGCCAGGCCAATTGCAATCGTATATTCGATCGCTTTCCCATTTACTACTGGTAAGGAACCAGGAAGGCCAAGACATACCGGACAAGTTTGGGTATTTGGCGCGGCACCAAATACTGTGTTACAGCCACAGAACATCTTTGATTTTGTTCCAAGTTCAACATGGACTTCAAGGCCAAGAACTGGTTCGTACTTATTCAGCACCTCATCAAATGTAATTGTCATTTTCCACCGACAAGTTCTGGTGCTTTGGCCAAAATTGGACCGCCCCACTTACTCACGAGTGCACTTTCTAATGCTGCGCCTACTTTATAAAGTCGATCATCTTTCATCGCGCCAGCCATAATTTGGAAACCGGCTGGCAAGCCATCTTCATCGGCAAGTCCGGATGGCAGTGACATTCCACATATGCCAGCTAGATTTGTCGGAATTGTTGCGATGTCATTTAAATACATTGCGATCGGATCATTTGCCTTCTCCCCGATCTTAAATGCTGTGGTTGGTGCTGTTGGAGAAACTAGGACATCTGCCTTCTCGAAAGCGGCAGCAAAATCGCGTGAGATTAATGTGCGAACTTTTTGCGCGCTTCCATAATAAGCGTCGTAGTAACCGCTTGAGAGAGCATAGGTGCCAAGAATTATGCGACGTTTTACTTCCTTACCAAACCCAGCTTCGCGAGTTGCATTCATAACTTCTTCTGCAGAACCGCCGCTGATTCTCATTCCATAACGCATTGCGTCAAAACGAGCCAAGTTGGAAGAGCATTCACTGGGCGCAATCAAATAATAAGCTGCAAGGGCATAATCAAAATATTTGCAAGAAACTTCTACTATTTCCGCGCCAAGCTTTGCGAGTTCTTCTAGCGATTCGTTAAATCGCTTCAGAACTCCGGGCTGATATCCATCACCTTGTAATTCTTTAATGACGCCTATCTTCATACCTCTAACATCTGGATTTTTCGCCGCTTCGACAATGGCTGGCAAAGGTTGATCTATCGAGGTTGAATCCAATGGATCATGCCCGCCAATTACTTCATGCAGATAAGCCGCATCTAAGACAGTTCTTGCGCACGGTCCTGCTTGATCAAGTGAAGATGAAAATGCAACTAGTCCGTAACGAGATACACCACCATAGGTTGGTTTAACGCCAACAGTTCCAGTAACGGCAGCTGGTTGTCTTATTGATCCACCTGTATCGGTTCCAATTGCTAGTGGTGCTTGAAAGGCAGCAAGCGATGCCGAAGATCCACCACCGGAGCCGCCAGGAATTCTTGATAGATCCCACGGATTATGTGTTGGGAAGAAAGCTGAATTCTCTGTTGAAGACCCCATGGCAAACTCATCGCAATTAGTTTTTCCAAGAATGACGACACCGGATGCCTTCAATTTAGAGACTACCGTGGAGTCATAGGGAGGACGCCAGCCTTCCAAAATCTTTGAACCGCAAGTAGTTGGAATTCCTTTTTGCGTCATGACATCTTTCAGCGCCAGAGGAACTCCCGCTAAAGGTGAGAGTTTCTCTCCGTTTTTTCGCTTTTCATCAACATTGGTTGCTTGTTCAAGCGCACCATCTCGATCTACGTAAAGAAATGCTTTTACCTGATCGTCAACTTCTTTTATTCGATCAAGGTGAAGTTTTGTTAGTTCAACGGAAGTAATTTCGCCTGAATTTAAGAGTTGCGCCATTTCTGTTGCGCTCTTGTTGATAATCATTCTTCGCCTAAAATCTTGGGAACTTTGAAGCGCTGCTCTTCTTTCTCCGGTGCACCCGAAAGAGCTTCCTCAGGCGTAAGGCTTGGTCTATTTACATCTTCGCGAAAGACATTTGTGATTGAAAGTGGATGCGAAGTCGGCGGGACATCTTCACCAGCAACTTCTTGAACTCTTGCCACTGCGTCGAGAATTACCGATAGTTCTCCAGATAGTTGTTCTAACTCAGCATCTGTCATTTCGATACGTGCTAACTTCGCAAGATTTGCAACATCTTGAAGGGAAATCTTGGACATAGAGGTCACTTTACCTTGAGCATTCACTGCTCACCTTCCACTCTTGGCGAAGTAGGGTTTGGCACGCGGTTCTCCCACTGCTGGGCAAGTTCCTCATCATCAAGTTGATCTATGGCTTCTTCATCAGATTTTTCCCAGCCTCGCGGAATTCTTAAATCATCACCGCGTGGTCCGGCCAGCAACTCCGCACCTGCTTCAATCGTCGGTTCCCAATCAAAGACAACGGCATCTTCTCCACTTCCGATTCGAACTTCATCGCCAGCCTTAGCACCCAATTTGAAAAGTTCTTTCTCAACTCCAAGACTTGCAAGACGATCTGCTAGATAGCCGATTGCTTCAGCATTTCCAAAATTCGTTTGATGTACCCATCGTTCTGGCTTTGTACCGGTTACTGTAAAAGAGCCATCCTCATTGGTCGTAACTTTAAAGCCACGATCATCTACTGGAGTTGGGCGCAAGACAATTCTGGTCTTCTCGTCACTTACTTGTTTACTTCGATAATCTTTAACAATTTTTGCCATCGCAAATAAAATTTCAGTTAAGCCAAGTCGTGCTGCCGCTGAAATTTGAAATACTTCATAACCACGTTCTCTAAGAACTGGTTCGACCATATCTGCTATTGCTTTACCATCTGGAAGATCGATTTTGTTTAGCGCAATAATTCTTGGTCGATTACTTAGGTCTGCTGAGTATTGTTTTAACTCATTTTCGATAATCTCAAAATCTTTAATTGGATCTCGTTCTACTTCTAAAGCGCCACAATCAAGTACATGAACTAGCGCAGCGCAGCGTTCGACATGTCGCAAGAACTCCAATCCAAGGCCCTTACCTTCAGCAGCTCCTGGGATTAATCCTGGAACATCTGCAACTGTGAACCGTGCCTCTCCAGCTTGAACAACTCCAAGATTTGGCACCAACGTAGTAAATGGATAATCAGCAATCTTCGGACGCGCTGCTGATATCGCTGCAATTAGTGAAGATTTTCCAGCGCTTGGATAACCAATCAACCCAATATCTGCAACAGATTTAAGTTCGAGAATTAATGTTCGCTTCTCTCCAGGTTCTCCCAATAAAGCAAAACCTGGCGCACGACGTCTAGATGATGAGAGAGCAGCATTGCCTAGCCCGCCTTGACCACCTTGTGCTGCTACAAATCGTGTGCCATTTCCAACTAAATCTGCAAGAACTTTTCCCTCTCGAGATAAAACAACGGTGCCATTTGGAACGCCAAGAATTAAATCATCGCCATCTGGACCATTCTTGAGAGACCCGTAACCTTGACGACCAGATGTTGCTGACTTATGAGGTGAATGATGAAAATCAAGAAGAGTTGTTACATCGGGATCTACGACTAGAACAACATCTCCGCCTCGTCCGCCGCTGCCACCATCTGGGCCACCAAGTGGAACAAATTTCTCACGGTGTACCGAAACGCAACCGTCTCCACCTTTGCCGGCGCTGACGTGGAGCGTTACACGATCTACAAAAGTAGCCATAACCCTCCAAATAGAAAATCGGGCCCGTTATTACGGACCCGATTAATTAAAGTCCGTTAATTAAGAAACTGGAACAATATTTACAACGCGACGACCACGGGCGCTGCCAAATTCAACTGCTCCTGCAGCTAATGCAAAGAGTGTGTCATCTTTGCCAATTCCTACGTTCTTACCTGGGTGAAACTTTGTTCCCCGCTGGCGAACCAAAATCTCACCGCTATTTACAACCTGACCACCAAAACGTTTGATGCCAAGGTATTGCGGATTCGAATCGCGACCATTTCGTGTCGAGGAGACGCCTTTTTTGGATGCCATTTATTTGCTCCTTACTTCACACCGTTAATTGCGGTGATTTTTACTCGCGTGTTCTTCGAACGGAAACCTTGACGTCGGCGATAGCCAGTCTTTGCCTTGTAGCGAAGAATATGAATCTTTGGTCCTTTAACTTCGGCAACAATCTCGCCAGTAACTTTTACGCCTGATAAGACCTTTGGATCAGAAGTTACAGAATCGCCATCAACAACTAGAACGGCAGGAAAAGAAACTGTTGAACCAGGTGCAGCCTCAATGCGATCAACAAAGACAGTGTCGCCAACAGCAACCTTCTCTTGGCGGCCGCCAGCTTTAACAATCGCGTACACGAGATTCCTTCCGATAATTGCTTACTTCAAGCAGGGGGCTAGGTTAGAGATTTAGACGCCTCGGGGTCAAACCGAGTCCCCATCAGGGGTTAAGACACCTGTGCTGGCTGCCCTTCTACGTCGACGGCCAAAGCGCGGGCGTTTATCTTCATCTGATGCTTCTTCAGTGAGCTCATCGGTTGAAATTGGTTCTGGCTCTGAGTCAATATTTTCAATTTCTCCAGTTGGAACAATCTCTCGATCCAATTTCTTCTTATCAACCGGTTCCATATGAACATGAATTCCACGACCACCGCAACTTTCGCAAGTAGTCGAGAACGCTTCACTCAAACCTTGGCCCACTCGTTTTCTCGTCATCTGCACAAGACCTAATGAAGTTACTTCCGCAACTTGATGCTTTGTCCGATCTCTGCCGAGGCATTCGACTAATCTTCGGAGTACTTGTTCACGATTTGATTCAAGAACCATGTCGATAAAGTCAATAACAATAATTCCACCTAAATCGCGAAGGCGAAGCTGTCGCGCAATTTCTTCTGCCGCTTCCAAGTTGTTCTTTGTGACAGTTTCTTCCAGATTTCCACCTTTACCGATGAACTTTCCGGTATTGACGTCAATTACAACCATGGCTTCAGTTCTATCAATGACTAGAGAACCGCCTGAAGGTAAGAAGACCTTACGATCTAGCGCCTTTGCTAGTTGTTCATCTACTCGATTTTCCGTAAATAGATCTTTAACGCCAGTCCACTTTTCTACTTTTTGCATTAATTCCGGTGCGATATGACCAAGATAATTATGGATATCGTCCCAGGCATCGGTTCCCTGAACTGTCAATTTTCTAAAATCTTCATTAAAGATATCTCGAATAACTCTAATTGCAAGATCTGGTTCGCCATAAAGAAGTGACGGAGCTTTTGTTGAGGTATTTTCAGATTTCTTCTTTATATCTTCCCATTGTGCTTTGAGTCGAGTGACATCTCGAGTTAATTCTTCGTCTGATGCACCTTCTGCAGCGGTTCGGACAATGACACCTTCATCTTCTGTAATCAAATTCTTCAAGATGTCTTTTAGGCGGTTACGTTCGCTCTCTGGAAGACGTCGTGAAATACCGCTCATTCCGCCACCCGGAACATAAACTAAATAACGTCCCGGCAGAGAAATTTGGCTTGTTAAGCGAGCGCCTTTCTGCCCAATCGGATCTTTTGTTACTTGCACAAGAACTGATTGACCAGTTTTTAAAACTCTTTCGATTTTTCTTTCCTTGTTATCGGCAAGTCCGGTTTCATCCCAATTTACTTCTCCGGCATAAAGAACGGCGTTTCTACCCTTTCCGATATCTACGAATGCTGCTTCCATAGATGGAAGTACATTTTGAACTTTACCTAGATATACGTTGCCGACATAAGAAATATTGCTGCTCTTATTTACATAATGTTCTACCAAAATATTATCTTCCAGAATTGCAATCTGGGTGCGGTCACCTTGCTGACGGACCAACATTTCACGGTCAACAGATTCGCGACGAGCTAAGAATTCCGCATCGGTAAGAATGGTTCCACGACGGCGATTCTCTTTGTAATCCCGGTTAAATTCTCGATGTTCGTTAAATCTAGATCTATCGCGACCTCTATCTCTGAAACGATCGCGGCGATCGCGGCGTTCAAAACTCTTTCGATCTCTGCCTCGATCGTTGCTCCGTTCTGGGGCCGGTCTGGCATCACGAACTTTTACAACTGTGACAACGCCATCTTCAACACTCTCACCTGGAGTTACGTCTTCGGCGCCCGAACGTCGTCGTCGTCTACGCTTCTTAACTACTGGCTCTCCGGCAGGTTGAATTTCATTTTTATTATCAGAGCTCTTCTTTGGCGTTTCTTTCTCTGATTCCAATTTCTCTTCGCGATCACTTCGTCGACGATCTTTCCCGCCACGTCGGCGGCGTCGGCGGCGATTCTCGTTATCTTGAGTTTCACTATCGCTCTTTTTGCGTTCGCTTCTTGGCGAAACTGGAGCAGCTTGGAAAATTGGTGTTGGTATTGCGGCTTTACTTTTCTTCTCAGACTTTTTTTCCGTAGCCTTTTGCGCCACATCTGATGATTTTTTAACAGCGCGCTTACGCGTCTTTTTTGGCTCTTCAGCCATAACTAAATCCTTTATCTGCGTCCCGAAAGACGTCTAAAACTCGGTTGCGCCTTCTTTTACTTCTGCCGACCGCACCTAAAGAGCGGTCTGGCAACCTTGAGGCGATTGCGCTGCCAAGTATGGCATATGCGATGGATCTATCCCTAATTCAGCAAAGATATGCGAGAAAACTAGAGAAAATCCCCCTATCTGGTCCGTTGATAAACATTTTGTAGTAATCCAATTCCAATCATGTTTGCAAACATGCTCGAGCCGCCATAAGAAAGGAATGGCAACGGCACACCCGTCATAGGCATCAAACCCATGGTCATTCCAATATTCTGAAATATCTGAAATGAAAACCAAGCTATTACTCCCATAGTTACTAATCGTCCAAATTGGTCATTGGTTCGTTTTGCAATTGAAAAAGCTCGCATCAATATTACAAAGTACAAAGTTAAAATAACTCCCGATCCGATAAAACCAAGCTCCTCTCCAGAAACAGTAAAAATAAAATCAGTTTGTTGTTCAGGAACAAAGCGGCCATTAGTCTGAGGGCCGTTAAATAAACCAGTTCCGAAGAGTCCGCCAGAGCCGATCGTGATCCTAGATTGTCGCAATTGATAACCAGATGCCTGAGGATCTGCAAACGGATCAACAAATGCCCGCAAACGATTTAATTGGTACTCGCTAACTTCACCACTTGCGACTGCTAGATATGCACCAGTGGCACCTACAACCAAGAGTCCTATTACCCAACGGATTCGTGCGCCTGAGATTGCAATCATTGAAATAACTGCAGCAGAGATAATCATGACAGTGCCCAGGTCTGGCTGTAAGACAATTAATAGAATTGGAATTGCCGCAACAATTAGTGAGTAGAGAACTTGGCGATCAGTTGGGTCTGTAGATCCAGCTTCGCGTTCGGCAAGAATTAGCGCCATACCGACAATAATTGTTAGCTTGGCGATTTCTGCTGGTTGAATTTGAAATCCTCCTGGAAAAACAATCCATGAGCGTGCGCCATTGACAACGCTGCCAACGCCAGGAACTAGGACTAGAAGTAGTCCAAGTACGCCCACCCCCCACAAAATTGGGGTGTAAGCACGCAGTAATCGGTAATCAACCAAGGTGGTTCCGTATGCCAAGGCAAAACCAATTACTACGTTAATGAGCTGACGTTTTAAGTAGTACTCAGGATCTTGATTGTTAACAGCAAACCAATCTCGAGTTGCTGCGTATACAAGAACTATTCCAAACAAAGTTAGTAGTAACACCGAAACATTTATTACTGGGTCAGTTCCAGTTAAAAACCTTCTCTTGGTGGCACGAACGGGTGATTGATACATCATGAAACCTTGTTCTTAATTGCCGGTATTTCAGTCGAAGCCCCATTAGGGAATATTGCTTGCTTTCCAGATTCGCCAAAGATCGAATCATAAATTCTTCTAACGCCTACGCCGCTAGTGCTGGCTCCGAAACCACCTTGGCTAACCATCATGACTACAACATATTGTGGATTCTTACTTGGCGCATATGATGCAAACCAAGATGTGTCATCTTTGGCAGAACCATCAAGATTTCTACCAAAAACCTGACCTGTACCAGTCTTGCCACTGACTTCTGCGCGCATACCAGCAAAAGCGCCGCGCGCTGTTCCTGATGTAACTACCGCTCGGAGCGAATTCTGCAATAACTTAAGTGTAGATTTTTTGATAGGCAGAGTTCCGGTAACCGTCTTTTCAAATTTTTCAATTACTTTTCCTGTTGGAGTAACTATGGCACGTCTTACTTGTGGTTTTACTAGTTCTCCGCCATTGGCGATTGCTGCATACATAACAGCCATCTGAATTGGCGTCATAAGTACATCGCCCTGTCCGATCGAGAAATTCACCATATCTCCAGCTCTGACTTTGTCGCCATCGATACAGTTTTCGACTGCCAGTGCAATTAGGTATTCAGTTAGTTGTGATTTCTTGGCGCGTTCTTTGTAATTGCAGTAAAAATCCTTATTACCCGCATACCAATCCTTGCGCCATTGGCGATCAGGTAAACGACCTGAAACTTCTGAAGGTAGATCAATGCCAGTCTTCTTTCCAACACCAAAACCTTTAGCAGTCTCGAAGAAATGATCATTGGGATTGCTCTTTGGTTTTAGCCCGCCATCGCGAACCCATTCATCATAAGCAATTTGATACCAGATTGAGTCACACGAAATTGCCATCGCAGTAGTCATCGAGATTCGACCAGCAGGCTTGCTATCAAAGTTTCGAAAGATTCGATTTCCAATTTCAACTTGCGCTGGACAGTCATAGGTACTCTTCAAGTTGTAATTGGCAGCAGCAGCAGCCGAAAGAGAAACAACTTTAAAGGTTGATGCTGGCGCAAAACTTCCTTGTATGGCTCGGGATAGCGCCGGCACCGCACTTTGTTGGCTATAGAGCTCTTTTGCTTGTCTTACAGTGATTCCGTTCTCCCAAATATTTAGATCGTAATCTGGATAAGAAGCCATCGCTAAAACTCGACCTTCTAAGTCCATGACAATTGCAGCGCCTGAATCTCCACGATAGCCGCTACCCCGAGCGCGTTGAACTGCATTCTGTAATGCCTCTTCGGCAGCGTTCTGCACCTTTGCATTTACATTCAAAACTAGATGATTCCCAGGGATTGGTTCGATATTTCGAGATTCGCTCGTAACTGACTCCTTGTAATTAACAATTACAGTTCTGATTCCCGGAGTGCCTCGTAGAAATTCATCATATTGAAATTCAATTCCAGCTTTTCCAATCAACTCATTTCGATAATAACGCTTTCCTTTTTCATTATTTAGATCGGTCTCCGTTACCGGTCCGATATAACCAAGGACATGTGTCGCTCGCTCTCCAGACTTTGCCGGGTAAGACCTTATTGATACAGGTTCGGCGCCAATACCTGGATATAAATCCGATCTTTCTAAGATTCTTAGCACCTGACTTTCAGTGGCCTCTTTTGTAATGGGTATTGGTTGATACCTATTTCCAGTCCAGCAGCCGTTTCGCTCCGATTTCTGCAATTCCCCGCAGAGCCTCGTTCTGGCATAAACATCGGTAGCGTTGAGATTTAAAACTTCTGAAACGCGAAAGAGAATACTTCGACCTTTATCAGGTTGTTGATCAAGTATCGATCGATCGGCAGTAACCATTAAACCTGCCTTATTTGTAGCTAGAGGTTCGCCTTCCATATCAACAATTAACCCACGCAGCGCTGGCGTAACAATATCTCTACTTTGAATATCTAAGGCGGCTTCTTGATAGCGAGGACCGTCTGCTATTTGCAGATAGAAAAGTCGACCAAATAGCGCCATCATTAATGAAACTACAAAAATCTGAGCTACGACAATTGCGATGGAAGTTCTATCCCTCATTTAGCGTTCCCTCGCAGTAAGTGAAATCTTATAAATTCTTAGAGTTATTGGAATATATATAGGAGCTAACACCAAGCTCCAAAGTAGATTTCCAAATAATTCTTTAGCCAGCACGACTGCAGAAGCAACTTCTTGGCCGAGAATTGCTCCAAATGTTACAAAGAGAATCAATAAGAACGATGCGCTAAGTGAGGTGACTAAAGACATTTGAATTGGGCTAATTTGCGGTTCTAAATTTCCGCGAATTGTTGTTACTAGAAGATAGCAAAACCCGGTCAAGACAAAAGTCCAAAGCCCGAACGGAGCTTCTAAAGTTGGCGAAAGATCGGCAATCAAGCCGGCAAAAAAACCTATCAACATAGCATTTTCTGGTTCTTCATTTATTACCCAGGCAACCACAAAAACTAGATAAAGTGAGAAACCGCCAAGATAAAAATCAATCCGATTAATGAATGCTTCTTGCAGGATAAATACAGAAAGAAGTACACCCACAACTAGTGGTAATCGACTTAATCGCATGAGATCACTTTTTGCTATTCGGTTGGCGTAACAAAGACGGTTACTGTCGGTGCTGGACGTGGCGCTTGTGGAACAAGAGCATCTCCTGGATCCCCGCCTGCAGACTTAAGAACCACACTTACGACGCCAAGCGAATCGAACTTAACGTAGGGCTCAACCCTTGCCCGAGCGGTTAATTGACCAACTCTGTTCTCAACAGAGATTACTCGACCCACTGGAACGCCGGGCACAAATGGTTTATCGCCAGAACTTCCTCTGGCTAGAAGTGAATCTTCAAATTTAATTTCACCAGCGGCACTTAACATCTGTACGAAATAACGTCCTTCTCCTTCGCCAGATAAAATTCCCATAAATTGAGTACCCGCGACTCTGACACCAACACGAAACGCTGGATCGCTCATAAGCATTACTACTGAAGTCGTTGCCGTTGTTGATTTAACAACACCGACTAGCCCACTTTCTGCAATCACTGTCATATCTCTTGTGATTCCTGCTTGCGAACCCTGATCAATAACAATTGATTCACTGATGGTCGCTGTGCCACCTTTACTTATTACTCGTGCGCTTACAGTCTTATAGCGGCCTTTGCCCGCTAAATCCAAAACACCTTTTAGCTGTTTAAGTTCAGCGGCGATATTTTCATTCAAAATTGCTTTGACTCTAAGTTCATTGTTTTCTTTTTCTAGTTCCTCAATACGCGAACTGGAATTACGGAGATTTGAAAATCCACCGAAGAAATCGCCAATAGGATTGAGAATAGAACTACCAAGACTTTGAAATGGCGCTAGAACACTTTGTGTAACGTTACGGAGTGAAGTAACCAGACTTACGCCTCGTAAATCTAAAGTAACTAGAAAGAGCGAAGTCACCAAGAGCGAGACCAACAACAGCCTGGTGCGGCCACTTCGCTTGTTAGCCATGACTTCCTATCGACGCGGTTCGGAGATAAGTACTTTCTCTAGCGCCTCGAATTCTTCCACGCACTTTCCAGAACCTTCGACAACTGCAAGCAAAGGTCTTTCTGCAATATGAATAGGGATGTTGGTTTCGTGACGGAGGCGCTCATCAAGGCCACGCAGCAATGCACCGCCGCCAGTTAAGAAGATTCCTCGATCCATTAGATCTGCCGCCAACTCTGGTGGCGTCTTGTCGAGTGTTGCTTTAACCGCATTTACGATTGCTGCGACTGGTTCTTCTAGGGCTTTTCTAATTTCTTCAGCTGAAATAACTATTGTCTTTGGGAGTCCAGTAGCAACATCTCGGCCTCGGATTTCAGCATCTGGCTCATCTCGAAGTGGGTAGGCAGAGCCAACTGCCATCTTGATTTCTTCTGCCGTTCGCTCGCCAAGCAACATTGAATATTCACGCTTAATCCAATTAATGATCGCCTGATCTAGTTCATCTCCACCAACTCGGATTGAACCAGCTGAAACAATTCCGCCCATTGAAATAACAGCAACTTCAGTTGTTCCGCCGCCAATATCCACAACCATATTTCCAGTTGGTTCATGAATTGGCAGATTGGCACCAATTGCGGCAGCCATCGGCTCCTCAATGATGTAAACCTTGCGGGCACCTGCTTCATAGCCAGCATCTTTAACTGCTCTTTGTTCAACTCCGGTAATTCCAGAAGGAACACAGATAACAATTCTCGGTTTTGCAAGATATGTATGTTTATGTACCTGGCGTATGAAATATTTAATCATTAGCGCGGTGGTATCAAAGTCTGCAATCACGCCATCTTTAAGGGGACGTATCGCAACGATACTTCCTGGAGTTCTGCCAATCATTCGCTTTGCTTCAGCACCTACAGCAAGAACTGCACCGGTCTCTTGATTGACTGCGACGACGCTTGGTTCGTTTAGAACAATTCCTTTACCTCTGACATAAACCAGAGTATTAGCCGTTCCAAGATCGATTGCCATATCACGACCAAAGAAACCACCGCGGCCATTAATCGATGCCATTATTTTGCTCCTTGTGATTCGGGGAAGAAGATTGAAATCTCGCGCTTTGCAGATTCAACGGAATCAGATCCATGAACTAAATTCTGTACAACTTTTGTACCTTGGTCACGAGCAAGGTCGCCTCGAATTGTTCCTGGGGCTGCGACTGTTGGATCAGTCGCACCAGCTAGTGATCTAAATCCTTCGATCGCTCTATTGCCTTCAACTATCAGCGCAACGATTGGACCGCTTTGCATAAACTCAAGGAGCGGTTCATAAAACGGCTTTCCTTTATGTTCACCGTAATGTGCTTCCAAGGTAGAGAGGTTCGCGCTAAGCATTTTTAGGTTTCTAATTTCATAACCTTTAGCTTCAATACGTCGAATGATTTCTCCGACCAAGGCGCGCCGAACGCCATCTGGTTTCACCAGGACGAGGGTCTGCTCAATTGACATGGGGTAAGTCTATTGGGATTTTAATCTGACTTTTTCGCCTCATTGGCCCGCTTGATTGCCTCACCTTTGCGCCCGACGATTATGGCCGTTACCCATAAGGTGAGAAATAGCAATCCCATGAAGAACATAGTAAATACATAGAACCCGTAAAGAACTAAACTGAATTGGACAATCCAGCCAAGTATCAATCCAAGATTATTCTTGATCGTACCGAGTGCGAGAATTGTGAGGACCATAATCCCGAGTCCTACCCATATCGAACTTGAATTTGATAAGTCTTTAGCAAGTAATAGCGCAAAACCAACCAAGATAATCTCCATAGAAAGTACACTTCGCAGCAACATTTTCATTATCTAGATTCACTTTCTCTGGTCAAGTATGTTCGGGCTTCACCAGCAGTCACCACAGATCCTGTTATCAAGAGCGCACAGCTCTTATCTTGAATTGCAATCGTATCTCTAGCCAACTTCAATCCTTGATCAATCGCGTCGGTAAGTGAATCCACTGTGATTACTCGATCCGAACCAAAAATCTTTTTTGCCAAAGTATCAATCTCAGCAATGGTTGCAGATCGCTTAGATGAATTCCTAGTCACAATAACTTTACTCAAGATTGGTTCAAGCTCTTCGAGCAATCCCGAAATATCCTTATCTCCCATCGTTGCAATGAGTCCGATAACAAGATCGAAATTGAACTCTGAAGAAATGGTCTCCTTCAATGACTTCGCTCCATGCGGATTATGTGCGGCATCGATAATTACCGTGGGACTTCGATGAATAACCTCACAACGTCCAGGAGAGGTTGCGCCAGCAAAAGCCGACCTAACGAGTTCGTTATCTAGGGCCTGCTCGCCTACAAATACTTCAACTGCGGCTAGTGCTGTTGCTGCATTACTTGCCTGGTGGCGACCATGAAGTGGCAAGAAGAGATCTTCGTAAATTCCATAAACTCCTCTGACGGAAATTAATTGCCCACCGACTGCCAAAGATCGTTTTACGACTTCAAATTCAACACCTTCTCGGATTGGAGTCGAATTTGTATCTAGGCATTTATCTATTAGCACCTGGGCCGCTTCGCGTTCTTGTTTACCCAATATTGCAAAAGTATTTTCTTTAATGATCCCAGATTTAGTGAGGGCAATTTTTTCCAAAGTATCGCCGAGATATTCCATGTGATCGAAACCGATTGGAGTTATTACGGATACTTTGCTTTCGATTACATTTGTAGAGTCCCATTCTCCGCCCATTCCGCATTCAAATATGCCCACATCGACCGGATGTTCCGCAAATGCAACAAATGACAGGGCAGTCATTGCTTCAAAAAATGATATCGGGTGAGACATTTTTCCATCAATCATTCCAAGATAAGGGTAAATATCTTCATAGGTCTTAATGAATGTGCCTTCAGGGACTGGTGAACCATTAATAGAAACTCTCTCCAAAATACTTTGCAAATGTGGACTAGTAAACCGGCCAGTGCGAAGTCCAAGTTCAAAGAGAAGCGAATCAATCAGACGCGTTGTTGTAGTTTTTCCGTTTGTTCCTGCGATATGAATTGTTGGATAAGAAAGTTGTGGCGAACCCAAAATATCTGCCAGGGCTGCGATGCGATCCAACGTTGGATCGATTCTGGTCTCTGGCCACCTACTTAGTAGCTCGTTTTCAACTTCATGCATTCTTTCTGAAAACATTAATATCTATTCGCTTGGTAAAGCGCTCAATAGCGCCTTAATGCGCTCAATTTCGCTATCGCAGAAAACTAAACGTTCACGAATCTCTGCAACAACTTCCATAGGTGCTTTTGCCATAAAGTTTTCATTCCCTAGTTTCACTTCGGCAGTCTGACGGACTTTTTCTACTGCCGCTAAATCTTTAGTTAACCGTGCTCGCTCAGCCTTAACATCGATAGCGCCAGTTAAATCGAATGAAACAACAAAGTTTCCAATTTCGATTCTGGCACTGCTTGAAAATTCGTCACTTGGCAAATCAAGCTTTACTAGGAATCTGATTGCATCTTCATATCCAGAAAGCGCGCCAGTTAGCCCATCAATCTTTGCCTTAATTCGAGCCGAAGTCTTTATTCCTTGATCACTGCGGAAACGTCTAATTTCTGTAATGAGGCGCTTCATATCTTCAACTACAGTTTTAGCCTCAAAATCTAATTCTGCGCCGGAACTCTTTGGCCATTCTGCAATCACAAGAGATTCACCGCCAGTAAGTGAAGTCCAAAGAGCTTCAGATATGAATGGCATATTTGGATGCATTAAGCGCAGTAATTGATCTAGAACGTGACCCAGTACCCGGCTAGTTTTTTGAGACTCTGTGCCGCCTTTTGCAAATGTGTCCTTGATTAATTCTAGATACCAATCGCATACTTCATCCCAAGCAAAGTGATAGAGAGCTTCACTAGCTTTCGCAAACTCGAAATTTTCGTAAAGTGAATCTACTTCTTTGATTGTCTGGTCAAGCAGATCAAGAATCCATCTATCGACGTGACTCAGTTCCTTACGATCCGGTAATTCCCCGTTTATATTAGCGCCATTCATGATTGCAAAGCGGGTCGCGTTCCAAACTTTGGTTGCAAAATTTCTGGCGCCAGCAATCCATTCTTCGGCAAGTGCTTGATCAGTTCCGGGGTTAGCACCTCGCGCTAAAGCAAAGCGCAGCGCATCAGAACCGTACTTATCCATAAACTCAAGTGGATCAATTACATTTCCCTTGGATTTTGACATCTTCTTGCCGTGTTTATCTCTTACTAAACCGTGCAATGCAATTACGTTAAAGGGCTGCTTGCCATCCATCGCAAATAAGGAAAAAATCATCATACGTGCGACCCAGAAAAATAAAATGTCGTATCCAGTTACTAGTACGGAAGTCGGATAAAACTTCTGCAAATCTTGCGTTTCTTCTGGCCAACCTAAAGTAGAAAATGGCCAGAGCGCTGAAGAGAACCAGGTATCAAGTACATCTTCATCTTGCTCCCATCCTGCAGGAGCAGATTCATCCGGTCCAACAACTTTCATTTCGCCATTAGGTCCATACCAAACCGGAATTCTGTGTCCCCACCAAAGCTGACGAGAAATACACCAATCATGCATGTTGTCTACCCAATCAAAATATCTGGGCTCCATTTCTTCTGGAGAGATTTTTACTTTTCCTTGACGAACCGCATCGCCAGCCATTTTTGCTAAAGGTGCAACCTTGACAAACCATTGCATAGATAATCTTGGTTCAACGATTGTGTTGCAACGCGAACAATGTCCAACGCTATGTTTGTATGGTCGCTTCTCCCACCCTAAAAGACCATCAGCTCGTAATTGTTCAATAACTTCCTTGCGTGCTTTAAATCTATCCATGCCGTCGAATTGAGTACCTGTGCCCTCCATGACGCCAGACTCATTCATAATTACGATCATTGGGACTCCGTGTCTTTGTCCCATCTCAAAGTCATTTGGATCATGAGCTGCAGTTACCTTTACGGCCCCCGTTCCAAATTCTGGATCCACTAGTTCATCTGCAATAACAGGAATCATTCGATTTACGTATGGCAATTTAACTTTCTTGCCGATTAAATGTTTGTACCTGTCATCTTTGGGATTAACTGCAACTGCCCCATCTCCCAACATAGTTTCCGGTCGGGTGGTAGCAATAAAAATATGATCTCCGTCGAGATCGCCATATCTGATCTGTACAAATTCGCC